>CAZARY010000097.1:0-8335 GCA_964487675.1 uncultured Clostridia bacterium
ATGAAAAAACCTCATCCTTGCGGGGCAAACTTATGGGAGATTATTCGCTTAGGCGCTGATATAAAGATAAAATGTCTAAACTGCGGACGGAGTGTGATGCTTCCCCGGGTAAAATTTGAAAAGAAAGCCAAAAAAATTTTAACAGAAGCAGAAGTCAATAAAGAATTAGAGCAACTCAAGTCTCATCATAATAAAAATTAGCTCAGCTCCTGGTAGGGACTTATTTACTTAGGATGATTTGTTTTATCATAATTACTCTCATTTTAAGTATGCCATCAAGATTTTTTCCTAAACCTTCTATAATTGGTGAAAAATATTAAGCAACGGGGTGCGAATAACTGGGTGCGAATAGCTTGACTCAATTTATGCTTAGGGAACGTAGAAAGGAGGTGAACCCGGGCAGTGAGTTTCATTAGGCAAGGTCAAATTATGGATACAGATAGAATATGTGCGTATAAAGTAAGTCTTATGACTTTGTAAATGCCCGGGAATTATGTCTTTAAAGTGTGGTATTTTAGGACTGCCGAATGTGGGAAAGTCAACTTTATTTAATGCTCTTACGACCGGGAATGCACAAGTAGCTAACTATGCCTTTTGTACGGTGGAACCCAATAAAGGTGTTATACCAGTGCCGGATCACCGACTTGAAAAAGTCCGACAAGTGGCTGGTTCCCCTAAAAAAATAGAGGGGCATGTGGAGTTTGTAGATATAGCAGGCCTTGTAAAAGGCGCTAGTAAAGGAGAAGGATTGGGCAACCAGTTTCTCAGCCACGTTAGAGAAATGGATGCGCTGGTCCATGTGCTCAGAGGATTTAAAGATGAAAATGTGGCTCATTCCCATGGCTACACTGAAATGGAAAAAGACATGGAAGTTGTTGAATTAGAACTAATATTAAAAGATATTGAATTTATAGAAAATCGGTTGGAAAAATTAACAAAACTCACTAAATCCGGTGACAAATTTTATAAACAGGAACAAAAACTAATGCACCAACTGAAAGAGCAGCTTGAAGCGGGTAAACGCGTGAGGGAAATAAAATTTGGCAAAGAAGAAAGAGAAAACTTTATTAGGCCCATGAATTTTCTAACTGATAAACCTGTGCTATACGTCATCAATGCAGATGAAGAGGACTATGCTGATTCAGACAAAAGGGCTCGCCTTGAACAAGAAATAGAAAAGATAAAGCTTTCAACCGGCGATCACTGTATTTCTATTTGCGCCCAGCTGGAATGGGAATTAAAAGCTTTAAATGAGGATGAGAAGCATGAGTTTTACCAGGAATATCAGATTGAAGAATCGGGATTGATAAAATTAGTAAAACAGATTTACCAGTTACTAGAACTTATAACTTTTTTTACGGCCAACGAAAATGAAGCTAGGGCCTGGAGTGTTCCCCAAGGGATGACTGCTTTAAAAGGAGCGGGTAAAATTCATACCGATATGGAAAGGGGATTCATCAAAGCGGAGGTTATAAATTGGGAAGCACTGGTGGAGGTAGGTAGCTTTGCCAAAGCAAAAGAAATGGGACAAATACGTATGGAAGGAAAAAATTACGTGGTTCAGGACGGGGATGTAATCACTTACCGTTTTAATGTTTAATACACTGGCTTTATTGCAATTCTTCATTAGATATGATAGCATTGATTGTCGTGTTCCCTGCTCTATTTAAAAATAGGGCTGAATCCAAAGGGAGGAGGTGAACAAAATGCGAAAGTACGAAGTAACATACGTACTTATCCCAGAGCTAGAAGAAGAACAGGTGACAGAAAAAACCAAGGGCCTCAAATCAGTGATTGAAAAAAATGGAGGGGAACCCTTGGATGAAGACTTTTGGGGTAAGAGGCGCCTGGCTTATGAGATTAATGACTACCAGGAGGGCATTTATTCCCTGTTAACATTTAACGGGGATAGCCAGGTTTTAAGTGAACTGGAAAGAGCAATAAAATTGGATGGCGATTTTCTTCGGTACTTAATCGTTAGAAGCGAAGAAGAATAATTTATTGAATGATCTACTGTTTGGGTTAGGATCTTTGTTTCCTATCGCTGGCAGTAAATTTATTTTTCTGGGGAGGTTGGAACTTGCTTAATCAAGTGACTTTAATTGGTAGGTTAACCCGAGATCCAGAATTGAGGTACACGCCGGGTAATGGCGACGCGGTGTGCAACTTTGGCCTTGCGGTGCAGCGACCTTTTACCAATCGCCAGGGTGAGCGGGAAGCGGATTTCATAAACATCGTGACTTGGAGAAAATTGGCTGAAACTTGTGCCAATAACTTGGGCAAAGGACGCATGGTGGCTGTGAATGGAAGACTGCAAATGCGAAACTATGAAACCCAGGAAGGTCAGCAGCGGAGAGTAGCAGAAGTGGTTGCAGATTATGTGCAGTTTTTAGACTGGCCAAAAGATGATCGGAGAAGTGGCAGCAGCTATGATGGAGAAACCAGCTCTAATGAAGGATCTACCTCAATGACTACCTCTAACTCTTCTTCTTCGGGTTCGAGTGACGTGGGCTCAACCAGAGATGAATTTGGCCTGGGCGGTGAAGAATACCAGGTGGATGAGGACGATGTGCCGTTTTAAACATTTAATGATTTATGATGTAGTGAATTTCAAATATTGCTTGATGGCTATGCAAGCTTTTGGAAGGAGGGTGAAATTATATGGCTCGTAGAAAAAGAAGGGCAAAAGTTTGCAGTTTTTGTGCAAATAAAGTGGGGCAAGTTAATTATAAAGATTTAGATAAGCTAAAAAAATATATCACGGAACGGGGTAAAATTCTCCCCCGGCGCATTAACGGTAATTGTGCGAGACATCAACGACAGATGACTCGGGCTATTAAGCGGGCCAGGCACTTAGCGCTGCTGCCTTATACCGTTGAAGGTTAAATGAAAATTTTGACGCCCGAGCTAATATTTAAAAACGGTTAACGTTTTCCTGAATTTAACTTATTCAACACTTATAATGATGGATGGACAGGACGTCAACGAGGGGGCATTTAGGTTATTTGCTCCCTCTTTGATTTCTGTTATCCGCACCAAATAAGAAGGGCATGAGTTTGTGAGAACTAGGATTTGAAATAAAAAAAATGGGGTGAACTCATGAAAGGAACTTCCCCTACGCGACAAATTACAGAAGGCGCTATATTGACGGGACTCTTCTTAGTACTTGCTCTAATGACTTATTACACCCCATTATTCATTTTATCCTTTCTTATTTTGCCTACTCCTTTTATCATTATATTTGTGCGCACCAACTTGAAAATATCTTTACTAGCCGTGATTGCAGGAACCACGATTTTATTAACGATGGTGGATCCACTATTTACAGTTAGTATGGGGTTGACGGGTCTAATAATTGGAGGAAGCCTGGGTTATGCTTTCAAATCAAACTGGTTAGCCTCTCAAATTATTTTTACAGGAACAATTGCTGTGTTAATCTTATTTTTGAGTCTATTTTTTCTAGCGCAATTGATTCTTGGAATTAACCTCTTGGATGAAACCATAGTGATTTTTTATGAGGCGTTTGAAAGCCAAGTAGAAACAATGGAGAACTTGGGGACATCAGAAACGCACATAGAAGAAGTCAGGGATATGAAGAGGTTTATTGAAGAAAACCTAATAGTTTTCTTACCCGGTGCATTCATTGCAGTTTCTATTGCACTGGGTTATTTACACACATTAATCAACCAAAAACTTCTCAAACGCATAGGCTACAAAGTGACTAATATGCCGGCATTTCAAGCATGGCGCTTTCCGGTGTTTTTATCATGGTTTTATGTGATAGCTACTATCGCTTTGTTTTTTCAAATTGATTTGCATGGCTATTGGGGTATGTTTTTGGCGAATCTCTTTGTTCTCAGTAGTTATTTACTATTGATTCAAGGTTTATCCTTACTTTACTGGTTATTAAAGGCATGGAAAGGTGTGCCTAAAGTGATATCAGTGCTTGTAATCATACTAGCACTGGCCGTACCCTTTCTAAACTTATTTGTTATTATATTAGGTGTTGTGGATCAATTCTTTAATTTGAGGCTTGTATTATCAAAAAAGACTTAACAAGGAGGCGATGATAAATGAAGGTGATCTTGAGAGAAGATGTAAAAGACCTGGGTGAGCAGGGAGAAGTAAAGGATGTGAGCAGAGGGTATGCCAGAAATTATTTAATCCCTCGTGGGTTGGCTGTTGAAGCTACCAAAGGGACTTTAAAAGACTTAGAGCTGCAGCGGCAAAAACAAGAACAGGAAGAACAAAAAGAACAAGAAGTGGCCCAAGATATGAAAGAAAAACTGGAAAAAGAAACTATCACCATTTCCCAAAAAACTGGTGAAGGTGGGCGTCTATTTGGTTCTGTTACCAACAATGATGTGGCAAAGGAGCTAAAACAAAGAGGTTATACCATTGAAAAGAAAAAGATTGAAATGGAACCAATTAAATCTCTTGGAACGCACAAAGTCAATGTGAAACTGCATTCAGAGGTGACGGCTGAGTTAGAAGTGAAAGTGGCTGCTGAGGAAGCCAGTGAATAGCGCTGCGCTTGGGAAACGCCGATAGGCCATATTCAATTCTCTAACTTTATTTTGACAGAGTAAGGTTCGCTCAAAATACGATGTTCGTTATTCATTGACTTATTTTCTAAATGAACCTGATAAACAGAAAACCTGTAATGGTAAAGGCAAATATAAAAGTATTATTAATCTTATTTCTAAATTGTGACGATTGATGACATTTTAAATGAAAGAAGGGATGGAAGTGACGGATTATACTGATCGACTTCCACCACAAAATTTAGAAGCTGAACAATCTGTTTTGGGTGCGATGTTGATTGACGGTGAGGCTATAACAACAGCAGCTGAAATTTTGAAGCCTGCTGATTTTTACAAAGAGGCCCATGAAAAAATTTACCAAGCCATTCTTTCCCTGGCAGATGAAGGGGAACCCGTTGATTTAGTCACCTTATCTGATAAATTACGGAACGAAGGGTTATTAGAAGCTTTAGGAGGTGCAGACTACCTTACAGAGCTGGCGAATGTGGTTCCAACGGCTGCCCATGTGCATTATTATGCAAAAATTGTAGAAGAAAAATCCCTCTTAAGACAGCTTATTCAAGCATCTACCCGCATTGTAGGTATGAGTTATGAAGAACCGGATGAGGTAGAAAAATTGCTTGATGAAGCAGAAAGATTAATTTTTGAAGTCAGCCAGAGAACCAGCACCCAAGATTTTGTTCCGGTTAAAGAAGTATTAATGGAAACATTTGACAAAATTGAAAATTTGTATCAAAACCAGGGCCAGGTAACGGGGATCCCCACAGGATTTATTGACTTGGACCAAAAACTATCAGGCTTACAGCCATCAGATCTGGTTGTACTTGCTGCTCGGCCTTCCATGGGTAAAACGACACTGGCCCTCAATATGGCGCAGCATATTGCTGCCCGGGAACTATCACCGGTGGCCATATTTAGCCTGGAAATGAGTAAAGATCAGCTGGTTCAACGTATGCTTTGTGCAGAAGCGAATATCAATGCGCATCGGTTACGAACTGGGAACCTTGCCAGTGAAGATTGGCCAAAGCTCACTAATGCCATAGGGCCTTTATCGGAAGCACCAATTTTTATTGATGATACTCCTTCGATTTCAGTGATGGAGATGAGAGCGAAAGCTAGGCGTTTGAAAGCAGAACATGGCTTGGAAGTTATTTTTGTGGATTATCTGCAATTGATGCAGGGTCAGAAAAACCCAGAGAATAGGCAGCAGGAGATCTCGCAAATTTCTAGGGCGCTAAAATCTTTGGCTAAAGAACTAAATGTGCCAGTGGTCGCCCTATCCCAGCTTTCTCGTGCTGTCGAACAACGACAGGATAAGCGACCAATGCTCAGTGATTTACTTGAATCAGGAGGTATTGAGGCCAATGCTGACGTGGTTTTATTTATTTATCGAGATGATTACTACAATCGTGACAGCGAGAGGCCAAACTTGGCCGAAGTAATTGTGTCTAAACAGCGCAATGGCCCGGTAGGCAGTGTGGATCTTTTCTTCAAAAACGAGTATACTAAGTTCCTCAATACAGAACACCGCTACGAGGAACAAGTACAATAATTGAAGTCCCGGGAGGGAGGTAATTGTATGGCCACTTCTGTGGTTGTTGGCACCCAGTGGGGAGACGAAGGGAAAGGTAAAATCACGGATTACTTGGCAGAACAAGCCGATGTTATAGTACGCTATCAGGGAGGTAATAATGCTGGTCACACTGTGCGCATTGAGGATCAGGAATACAAACTGCATTTAATTCCATCGGGTATTTTTCACGGGAAAAAAATATGTTTGCTAGGCAATGGGATGGTTATAGATCCCGCTGCTTTACTGGAAGAACTCTCATCTTTAAAAAAGAGAAATATTTCTTTGTTTGAACTTATTATTAGCGACAGAGCTCATGTTATTATGCCCTATCATAAAATGATTGAAGAAGCAGAAGAAATGCGTAAAGGTGAGAAGAAAATCGGCACCACCGGGCGAGGTATTGGCCCCTGTTATATGGATAAAGCTTCTAGAATAGGGATTAGAATGGGAGATTTGATCGATGAAAAAGAACTTGAAGAGAAAATTAACTGGGCGTTAGAAAGAAAGAATGCTCTGATGAAAAAGATGTATGGCATCTCCCCACTGGAGATCACCCAGGTAATATCGGAATACAAGAAATATGCACAGGAACTAAAACCTTTTATTCAAGACGGTTCCGTTTTCCTTGAACAAGCCTTTAGACAGGGGAAAAACATTTTATTTGAAGGTGCCCAAGGGACTCTATTAGATATTGACCATGGTACGTATCCTTATGTAACAGCGTCCAACCCTGTTTCAGGGGGAGTTTCTGTTGGAGCAGGTTTCCCGCCCCAACAGATCAAAAATGTCATCGGTGTTGTCAAAGCCTACTCCACACGTGTGGGTGATGGTCCCTTCCCCAGTGAGCTGAAAAATGAAATTGGTGATCGCATCCGTGAAAAGGGACATGAATACGGAACAACAACGGGGCGACCAAGACGAACGGGTTGGTTAGATACGGTCATTATTAATTACGCCAAGAGATTAAATGGACTCAATTTTATTGCTTTAACCCTGTTAGATGTGCTGACTGGATTTGATGAGATCAAAATATGTACAGGATACCGGCACAAGGGAAAGATCATTGAACACTTTCCTGCCAGCCAAAAGATATTGTCTGAATGTGAACCGGTTTTTGAAGTTTTGCCAGGGTGGAAAGAAGATATCTCTCAAATAGAAAGATTTGAAGACTTCCCCCCTAATGCCAAAGCGTACGTTCAAAGAGTAGAAGAGCTGGCCTCTGTGCCAGTGGCTTTAGTATCAGTTGGCCCCATGCGCTCTCAAACCAAAGTACGTCGGGAAATAATCCCGGCAAAAATGGAAAATTAACGGGTTGACAAATCCAATACTGTAATGTAGGATTTATAATGCCTGAAGAAAGTGAGCCATTAGCTCAGCTGGAAGAGCACCGGACTTTTAATCCGGGTGTCCCAGGTTCAAGTCCTGGATGGCTCACCAAAGCATGGCCCCTTGGTCGAGCCTGGTCTAAGACATCGGCCTTTCACGCCGAAGGCAGGGGTTCGAATCCCCTAGGGGTCACCACGTGGCGAGATAGCTCAGTAGGTAGAGCAGCGGACTGAAAATCCGCGTGTCGGCGGTTCGATTCCGCCTCTCGCCACCAGTTTTAAACCTCTAAAAAAGCGGTTCCCGATTTATTTCGGGAACCGCTTTTTTCACCCAACTATTTTTTCACCCAACTAGTTACTCTAATTTGTGTGATTCAATTTTCTACATAGACGCAGTAACGATTCAAGCGAAGTGCGGATGCGGAGTGCGAGAAACTAATTGGTTATTACTGGTTTATTTTATGTTATAATGAATGCGGATTTTGATTTTTTATTTTAGTCATGATTCATTCAAATACTAACGAAGGTGGTTATCATTGGAAGCGCTTTTATATAGTTTTTTAGCTGGTGCTTCAACTGTGATCGGCGCACTGGTGATTGCGTTGTTTGGGCAACCACAAATTAAAATCCTGGCAGGACTCTTGGGTTTTGCCGGTGGTATTATGCTGGCTATCTCCCTGTTTGAATTAATGCCAGAATCGGCGGAAATTGGTTCTTTTCCCACCACAATCCTTGGATTGTTTTTGGGTGCTTTAATGATGTATTTATTAGATAAAATTGTGCCCCATGCCCACATGTCCGGTGGTCAGGAACTGAACATGGAGAATGCAACTTCAATGACCATGCCCAGCCCAGGTGTTGCGAGGACTGGATATTTGGTTTTTTTTGGTATT
>CAZARY010000098.1:0-8277 GCA_964487675.1 uncultured Clostridia bacterium
ATAAATTGGAAAAGAAACGACAGCGCTTAGAAGAAGTAAAAGCGCACTTAATTGAAGCCAAGCGCTTTTACTGGAAGTATTGGTGGCGAAAAATGTTTTTACGCGACAATGAAGCTGGTGAAAGCTTAATTCAACAAAAAGAGAAAATTTATGCCTTTGAAGGTGAGATAGATAAGATAAAGAATGATTTATACAGCTTAGAAAAAGGACAGGCTGGCGAAGAAAAAGTCATCCATTTATTAAAGGAAAAGTTGAATCACCGCTATGTATTGGTGAATAACTTTAACTTTGTTGAAAATGATTTCCGTTGGGAAATCGATCACATTTTGGTTTCGCCTGCAGGTCTGTTTTTAATAGAAACCAAAAACATTAAAGGTCGAATTTTTATCCAAGATGGAGAAGAGTATTGGTTTAAAACGCCGTTGAATAATCCAGATGCGATTAAAACACCCATGAAAAATCCGCAAAGACAAATTATTCAATCAAAGCAGGGTTTGAAAAGATGGGTAGAGAATACATCCTTGCATGGGATTAATTTTTACCCAGTTGTCGTTTTTCCACGCTACAGCTGTTTGCTGTTAAATAGAGAGTTGGCGAGCTTTGTGCCAGTTATTTATCATGATGAAATAATTGAATATATTTCCTGGCAAGAACAGGAGATAGCTTCAAATAAAAATGTAAACGAAATGTTGGATGTATTAATAAGAAAGCAGAAGGATTAAGTTTTACAGACCACTCATTGAAATTCACGATCTATAAATGGAGGTGATCAACCTTGACTGGCGAAGAAAAACTGCGAGAAATTATTGAGAATGAATCAAAGGATGGAAAAATAAGCTGTGCCAAATGTATGAGGATTGCAAAGGATAATGATATTTCTTTGCATGAAGTGGGTAAGATGGCTGACGAGTTAGAGATTAAAATAACGAATTGTCAGCTGGGTTGCTTTTAACTAATGAGTTTAATTGAGTGTTAGTATTGAAGAAGCCCTCACGCATTCTCGTGGCTTTAGTCATGAGAGGTTCACAAAGTCAATTAGTCTTGTAGGTGTGATTATTTTTTTCTGATTTTTGTCCCGAGGTGAAAACGTTGTTTCAAGTGATTCCTGTAAACGAAGCGAGAGAAAAAGCCATAAAAAATATTTCTCAAGAGATGAAAAATTTAACTTGGAAAAGTGTAGATTTTTATTCAGCTCGAGGTAAAGTATTAGCTGAGGATATCATCTCTTCAACTTTTTTGCCGCCTTTTACTCGGTCAACCGTGGATGGGTATGCGGTGATTGCTGAAGAAACTTATGGGGCAACTGAATCGGTACCCACATTATTACAAAATATTGGCAAAATAGATATGGGCAAAAAAAGTGATCGCGTGCTAAAAAAAGGTGAAACGATAGAAATATACACAGGGGGAGCTCTTCCCAAAAACGCAGATGCAGTCATAATGTTGGAAGATGTGGATAAATTTGATGAGGAGACGGTTGCGGTCAATACAAGTTTAGCGCCAGGGGAAAATGTGATTTGGAAAGGTGAAGATATTTGTCCGGGGGACCCGGTTTTTTATTTGGGTCATAGGCTAAGACCACAAGATATTGGGGCTTTGGCAGGACTGGGTATTACCAGGGTGAAAGTTTATAATGCTCCTAAGATAGGTATAATCTCTACTGGCGATGAGCTTGTGCCACCAGAAGAAGAACCAGGAGCGGGTCAAATTCGGGATATTAACTCCTGGGCTTTACAGGCCTCATTAGAAAATAAACACGCAGAATCGATATTTTATGGAATTGTGGCTGATGAAAAAGCTCAATTTCAAGCTGTGGTTCAAAAAGCAGTGTATCAATGCGACATGGTAATCATTTCTGGAGGAAGTTCTGTGGGCACTCGAGATTTAACGGCTGAAACACTTGATAGATTAGGAGACCCAGGTGTTCTTTTTCATGGGGTTTCTATTAAGCCCGGTAAACCGACTATTTTTGCTATGTTGGAGGGTGTTCCTGTATTTGGCTTATCAGGCAATCCAGTGAGTGCACTGGTCACTTTTGATTTGCTAGTCGCCCCTGGTATAGAAATTCTTTCTGGACGGACATGGGAGCAACTTAAAAAAGAGCAGGTCCCAGTGACCTATGCTAGGTTGACAAGAAACATATCTTCCAAAGGGGGACGGGAAGACTATATTAGAGTAAAATTATACAAAAACCTGGATGGTGTTTTAATGGCTGAACCTGTTTTGGGTGAGTCAGGCCTGATATTCACTTTAACTGAAGCTGACGGGTTAGTGTGCATCCCCCAAAATGCGGAGGGTATTATGGCTGGGGAAGAAGTTGGTGTCAACTTGTTAAGATGAAGGATGGTGAAATCATTGCAAAAAAAGAATCGCAAAATATACTTGGAGAATACTCCATTGGAAGAAGCCTTAGATAATTTTTTTTCAGCATTAAAACGCAGAGGTCTTTCTCAGCTTCCTGGAGAAACTATTAAAGTGGAGGATGCTCAAGATAGGGTTACAAAAAAGCCTGTGTTTGCAAGAATATCCAGTCCGCATTATCATGCATCAGCTATGGACGGTGTGGCTGTTCGGGCTGGAGATACCCATGGCGCCTCTTTAAGAAACCCAAAAACCTTAAAAGTGCCACAGGAAGCTGTGCTGGTTGATACAGGTGCGCCGCTTCCCAGGGGGAAAAATGCCGTGATTATGATAGAAGATATCAACTGGGTTGGACAAGAAAAAGTAGAAATTTTGGAACCAACTTCCCCCTGGCAGCATGTACGAACCATAGGTGAAGATCTGGTGGCAAGTGAATTAATCGTTTCAGCGGGCCATCAGTTACGCCCTGTGGATATAGGGGCAATATTGGCTGGGGGCATTACACACATAGAAGTTGAACCATGCCCTGAAATCGCTATTGTACCTACTGGTACAGAATTGGTGGAACCGGGCAGCGAATTAAAACCTGGTCAAGTTATCGAATTTAATTCCCGGGTCCTTAAGGGATTGATTGAAGAATGGGGTGGGAAAGCTTACAAGGAAGAAAAGTTGGATGACGAATACCAACAAATAGCACAAAAGATAGAAGCATTGTCGACTAAAAATGACCTGGTGATTATTAATGCCGGTTCTTCTGCGGGAGCTCATGATTATACTTATCAGGCAATTCAAAAAAAAGGTGAAGTAGTTACTCATGGTGTGGCCATTAGACCTGGTAAACCCGTGGTACTGGGAATCGTAAACGATACCCCTGTGATCGGTGTACCAGGGTACCCGGTTTCGGCAGTATTGGCTATGGAACTATTTGTTAAACCCTTATTATATAACTGGCGTAATCAACAGGTACCCGAACAGGAACAGGTACAGGCTAAAATTTCTCGACGGGTAACCTCTTCCTTTAACGCTCGAGAGTATTTGCGCGTGAAATCAGGGAAGGTTAATGGGGAATTTGTGGCGACGCCATTAGGGAGAGGCGCTGGTATGATCATGTCTCTTGTTCACGCAGATGGTATGGTTGTTATACCTCAAATGAAAGAAGGACTTGAAAAAGGTGAGGGAGTCACTGTTTATCTCAACCGTACTCGAAAGCAGGTAGAAAATACAGTCGTGGCCATTGGCAGCCATGATATTTCTTTGGATTTACTGGCTAATGAATTCTATTTAAACTATCCACCATTTAGCCTTTCTTCTGCTCATACGGGCAGTATGGGAGGATTAATGGCGCTTAAAAGAGGAGAAGCTCACTTGAGCGGAATTCACCTTTTGGATGTTGAAACAGGGGAGTATAATTGGCCTTATGTTCAAAAATATTTAGCCCCAGAAGATCATATGATGGTGAACCTGGCTTACCGACAGCAGGGGTTAATTGTATCGGCAGCTAATCCAAAAGGCATAAAGTCAATAGAAGACTTGAGTCGGGAAGATATTCGTTTTGTGAATCGACAAAAGGGGGCAGGAACTAGAATGCTCCTAGATTATGAGCTTTCCAAGTTAGATATTACCTCAGATCAAGTGTTTGGCTACGATTGGGAAGAGGTTAGTCATTTAGCGGTGGCAGCTGCCGTAAAAGGCGGAACCGCTGATTGTGGCATAGGGATCCAAGCTGCTGCAAATGCTCTAAATCTTGATTTCATACCTATCACCATGGAAAAATATGATCTTGTGCTCCCAAGAAAGTTTTGGGATTGGGAAGGGATACAAAATATTTTACGAGCATTGAACAGTGATTCGTTTAAAAAGGCAGCTGAACGGTTGCCTGGTTATGATTTTTCAGAATGCGGCGAGATTTTCACGCCATAGTTTGATGTACCGACTAATTTTGTAGTTTGGGGAAGGTGGATGTAATATGTTTAAAGCAGCGATTATCACCGTTAGTGACAAAGGGTCACAAGGAGAAAGAGAGGATAAGAGCGGCGAGTTACTCTTATCCCTTTTGATGGAATCGGGTTTTGAAGTTGCAAAATATGTCATAATTCCAGATGAACAAGATAAAATAATTAATCAACTACAAGCAATGATAGAGGAAAACATTACTCTGGTGATAACTTCAGGCGGGACAGGTTTAGCTCCCCGGGACGAAACACCTGAAGCCACCCGCGCAGTTATTGAGAAAGATGTACCTGGTATTCAAGAAGAAATGCGTAGATTGAGCATTCAAAAAACGCCACACGGCATGCTCTCTCGTGGCATAGCCGGGATTAAAGATCAAACACTGATTATTAATTTTCCAGGAAGCCCAAAAGCGGTAAAAGAGTGCTTTCAGACCATTGAACCCGCTCTGAAACACGCCCTTGAAACTTTAACAGGCAATGCGCAAGATTGCGCACAGCCTGAACAGTAGAATAGGATAAAAAACAAACATCATAGAAAATAAGAGCAAAAACTAAAAATAAAAAGAATATGGAATATAATCAATATAGAGAACTGCTCAGCCTATCTCACGCCTTGAAAAGAGTCTTGCCTATGGGCAATTCATTTAATATTATTATAAATGTCATTAGCACTCACTATAGGTGAGTGCTAATAAGTGAATACATATAAAAAAAAGGAGGGTTTACGATGAAGCTAAAACCACTAGGCGATCGTATTGTCGTGCAAGTGCTAGAAGCAGAAGAAACGACAGAAAGCGGCATTGTTTTGCCTGAACAAGCAAAAGAAAAACCTCAAGAAGGCGAAGTAGTTGCTGTTGGAAGCGGTAAACTTATGGATGATGGAAGCAGGGTAGAACCCGAAGTTAAGGTTGGAGATAAAGTAGTCTATTCAAAATTTGCTGGCAACGAAGTTGAAGTGGACGGCGAAGAATACTTAATCTTGAGGTCTGATGATATTCTGGCTGTTATCGAATAAAAATTAGAAAAAAGGAGGTAATGTGATATGGCAAAAGAAATTCGCTTTAGAGAAGATGCACGAAGCAGACTGGAAAAAGGCGTAAATAAATTAGCCGACACTTTAAAAGTAACCCTAGGTCCAAAGGGGAGAAATGTGGTTTTAGATAAGAAATTTGGTTCTCCCTCTATTGCAAACGATGGCGTAACTATAGCAAGGGAAATCGAGCTAGAAGATACTTATGAAAACATGGGCGCTCAGCTGGTTAAAGAAGTTGCTACGCAAACCAACGACGTTGCTGGTGATGGCACAACCACAGCGACTGTTTTGGCTCAGGCAATGATAAACGAAGGAATTAAAAACGTAACGGCAGGCGCTAACCCTATGATTATTAAAAAGGGAATAGAAAAAGCAGTTAATAGAGCAGTAGAAGAAATGCAAAAGAATGCAGTCATGGTAGAAGATAAAGAGTCAATTTCTCAGGTGGCCTCTATTTCTTCAAATGATAAAGAAATAGGGAACTTAATCGCAGAAGCGATGGAAAAAGTGGGTAAAGATGGTGTAATTACTGTAGAGGAATCTAAGAGCTTTAAAACAGACTTAAACGTAGTAGAAGGTATGCAGTTCGACAGAGGGTATGTATCTCCGTACATGGTTACGGATAATGAAAAGATGGAAGCTGTGTTAGAAGACCCTTATTTGATAATTACAGATAAGAAGATCAGCAATGTACAAGAAATTCTGCCCTTGCTGGAAAAAGTGGTCGAACAAGGAAAACAGGTGCTGCTTATAGCAGAAGATGTGGAAGGTGAAGCCTTAGCTACATTAGTTGTCAATAAGCTCAGAGGCACATTTACATGCGTTGGAGTCAAAGCACCTGGCTTTGGCGAAAGAAGAAAATCTATGTTAGAAGATATTGCGGTACTGACCGGTGGACAAGTCATCACTGAGGATGCAGGTCTAGAATTGAAAAACGCGGATTTGAGTATGCTTGGTAAAGCCAGACAAGTGATTGTGACGAAGGACGACACAACTATTGTCGATGGCTACGGCAAGGAGGAAGATATTCAGAAGCGCATCACACAAATTAGGACCCAAATAGAAGAAACCACATCTGATTTTGACAAGGAAAAATTAGAAGAACGACTGGCAAAGCTTTCTGGTGGCGTGGCCGTGGTAGAAGTAGGAGCTGCCACTGAAACTGAGATGAAAGAAAAGAAATTGCGAATTGAAGACGCGCTAAACTCTACCAGGGCTGCCGTTGAAGAAGGGATTTTACCCGGTGGTGGAACTGCTTTAATCGATATCCTCCCTTGTATGGATGAAGTTGAGGCAGAAGGCGATGAAATTACCGGCGTAAGAATCGTCAAAAGAGCACTAGAGGAGCCTGTAAGGCAAGTAGCTCACAATTCCGGTGCTGAAGGTTCTATTGTGGCTGAACATTTAAAGAATAATGGCAAGAACAATATTGGATTTGACGCGCTCACAGGTGAGTATGTACAAATGTTGGAGAAAGGAATTGTTGACCCCAAGAAAGTTACCCGAAGCGCTTTAGAGAATGCCAGCAGCATCGCAGCTATGTTCCTCACAACAGAGGCTGCAGTGGCTGAACTGCCTGACGATGACGAAGGCGGAGGCGATCCAGGAGGCGCCGCCGGAATGGGCGGTGGCATGGGCATGCCCGGCATGTAAAAAACTCATATAAAGAAAATGGTAAAGGCCGATCAAAAATCCCCCGGTTTATCTAACCGGGGGATTTTGTTTGACATAGGCAATGCCTCACTATATAATTTATTAAGCAACCTGTTTATAATTTTGAGTCAAAGGGGAGTCATCAATGAGTTTCTTTATGAAACCTAAGAAAAAAATGATAAGAAATATTGCTTTTGTAGCCGTTGGCTTATTTGCCGCCTCCGTTGTTTTAGGGGCGGGAGCTGGAGCCCTGGGCTGGCTTGGCGGGGGCGACCAAGCTCAAAAAGAATTCGATGAGGAAGCACTTGAACGTCGATTGGAAGAATTAGAGCGAGAAGTTGAAGCAAATCCGGAAGATGTGGATGCTTTAAGGCGTTTAGGTAGCTATCAGTTAGAAATGGGGGTTTATTACGCCCAGATGGAACCGGATCAAGATAAAGCCCAAAATTACTTTAATGATGCTATGGACACATATGATCAATTGACTGACCTTGAACCGGATGATGCAGATATTTGGGTAGAAAAAGCTATGGCAGCTTACCGGGTAAACAATTTTGAAACGGCAAGGGAAAGTACCGACAGAGTTTTGGAAATCGAACCAGACCATGTGGATGGTTTGAATTTGAGCTCTCATTTGCACCTAGTCCAGGGAGAATACGAACAGGCTATTGAAAAATGGGAAGCGCTTATTGAACGAGATGATGTAACCGAGGCGCAAAAAGAGACTTATACTAATATGATAGAACAAGCGAAAGCCATGCAAGAAGCTACTGAAGGTGAAAAACCCGTAGAAAAACAAATAGAGGAAAACGATGAAGACGAGGAAAATCATGAAAATTAAGACACTGAGGGATTGATTATAGAACGAAGCAAGCATGAAATTAGGTGATTTTTATTTAGAGGAGTGAGAAAATTGTCACGGGAACTCGCAGTGGTTCTGGATTTTGGAGGTCAATACAGTCAATTAATTGCCAGACGTATTCGTGAGCAAAATGTATATTGTGAAATATTGCCTTATACTTCTTCCCTAGACCAAATAAAAGAATTAGGACCCGGAGCGATTATCTTATCAGGAGGCCCCAGCAGCGTCTTTCAAAAAGGGGCTCCAGATGTTGACCCCGGGATATTTAATTTAGGGGTACCGGTTTTAGGTATTTGTTATGGAATGCAGCTTATGGCAGATAAATTGGGTGGGAGCGTTAATGATATTCCTGGTGGCGGAGAATATGGGAGAGCGCATTTTGAAGTTACCCGTGGGAATCTATTAACTGAAGGAAT
>CAZARY010000099.1:0-8237 GCA_964487675.1 uncultured Clostridia bacterium
CCCCTGTGAAGATGCTGTTTCCGATTATATTTTTCATCTTCCCGGCTTTGTTTGTGGTCATTTTGGGGCCCGCGGTGATCCGGATCATTGAGGTGTTTGTGGATATGTTTTAAAAGCAAGGGTAAAAGGCAGTAGGGAAACACTGGAGAAAGATGTAAAAAATGTAAAAGATGCAATAGGGACATTCAATTCAGATGGCCCCTTCAACTAATCGGATGCTTCAGCGAAATGGAACTTTTAACCAATTGGAACTTTTAACAAAATGGAGCTTTTAACAAATCGGTTCTTTCAACAATATGGAACCTACAACAATCTGATGGATCTTTCAATAAATACGATCCTTCAACAAGATGGAGCTTGAATGAGTTGGATCTTTCAATAAGAGGGCTCCATCTATTACTAGATAGAAACAGAAAAGAGGTTGGCTAAATGACCAGGTTAAAAAGAGTCCCCAATGGATCAAGTCAATACATTGCCGGCCTGGTTGTTATAATTCTGATCACAGGTGCGCTGGCTTTTTTTCCGGGGGCGGGGATGGATTGGACTGCCGCCCGGGCGGAAGAGGCATCTTTTGAAAAAGCACTGCAATCAGGCGGGGCATTGCCCGGGCTGTCCGGGGCGCGCCAGCAGGATGCTCCCCTGGCTCTTTTGTTGATTGTGGATATATCCGGGAGCATGGAGCGAACGGATCCCAATTATCTAAGAGAAACCGCGTCCCAGATTTTGATTGATCTAACCAGGCCCGGGGATTACGTGGGCGTGATCGCTTTTGACAGCATTGCGGAAACGGTTTTTCCGCTGCAGCTTGCTGGTGGGGCCGATCACAAGCATCAATTGAAAAGAGCGCTGGAGGGGCGGTTGGATCCCCGAAGCGCTACCGATTTTGCCGCGGCCTTTACAGAGGCCCTTGCTCAATTGGATGATCTGGCATCGGATAGATCGGATGAACCGGACCCGGTACAAGAAGTTGTCGTATTCCTTACCGATGGGGACCCCAACCCCGAGCCGGCCAGGCGCGATGAACCCGGCTTTATAGACGCCTACATGGAAACTGTGTGGGCGCAGATGGAAACTTTTGACGAGCGGGATGCATCTGTTTATTCCATTGGCTTTGGCGAAGTGGAACAGCGCGATATTTTGGAAAGGGTTGCAGAAGAAACCGGGGGAGAATCTTATTATTTAAACGACCCGGCCGAATTGGCGGTAACCTTTTTCGACATTATGGGCACTTTGACCAGGCGGACGCCCCTTTACAGGGGGACACTGGGCAGAGTGGGTGAAGCCACTCAGGATGAAGACAGCACTCAGTATGACTACGAGTTTTATATAGATGACTTTACCCGGCAGGTGAATTTGCTGGCGGTGGCGAGGGGCGAGTCGGGGAACGACGAAGGGAAAGCTCGGGTGGAACTGACAGGCCCGCGTTCCCCGGTGGAAGACGTCACTGAGATCACCGAATCCGGCTACACCATGTTTGTCATTCACAACCAGGTTCCCTTAAATGGGGCAGAAGGCGATAATAATACGGGTACCTGGCGGGTAACGCTCACCGGCGATCAGCCGGTAGATTTGTTTATCGACGGGGACACCCTGGTGTCTGCTGCCATCACATCCCCGGAATCTGGGGCGAACTATCCGGTGGAAGAGCCGCTGAATTTGACAGTGGCTTTAGAAGGGGTAGGGGAACTGATGGCCCTGCTAAAAGAGGGGGAAGCCGCGGAAAATGAAACAGAGAGGACGGCTCCCAGGGTGGAGGCGATCATCAGCAAACCCGGGGAAGCAAGGGACACCTATATTGAGCTGCAGCCGGTGGGTAAAGTGACCCGCGGTGAGGCGGCTGAAAAAGCGGCCGAAGCGCCCGTGGAAGAGCCAGCCAGTGAATCGGATGGCAACCACGGTGAGGAGGCACAAGAAGATGAAAATGAAGGACAGCCCGTGCAAGCAGAAACACCGGCCGGTGAACAAGATCAGGATGTCACCCTGTACGAAGCCCCATTAGAAGGGTTGAATCAGCGCGGAGAGTACCAGGTGAGGGTTCGTGCTTACCTGGGGGACCAGTTGATAGCGGAAGCAGCTTCGTCCTTTAGATTGGTCACGGCACCTACGGTGACGGCTGATTTTCGCCTGGCGGAAGCGTATCAAGTGGGCGAAGCTTTCACAGCTACGGCTTTCTTAACTATGCAGGGGAGCCGGTTAACCGAAGGTGGAAACCTGACGATTCAACAATTTGACCTGGTATTGGAGCCTCAAGATCACCTGGGGATTTTACCGGACCCCTTTAAGGGTGTGGAAACGGGCGAACAAAGTGAAGCTGACAGGCGTGAAAACGGTGACCAGGTACTGCACTACGCTTTCAATGATGATGGGGAAGACGGCGATCTGCGGGCCGGGGACGGCATATGGAGCACCCAGGTAAAATTGGATGAAGCTGGCTATTACCGGGCATTTTTGAATCTCCAGGGCGTTTATCGGGAGGAGGCGTTCCAGATCAACCAGGATTTGGGTGAGCTTGTGGTGGCCTTTCCCGGATACGTGGAAATCATACCCGGGGAGAGTCCGTTTTGGGGCCTTTTAGGCCGTAGCGCCAGGGTGAATTTTGAGGTGCACAGCCATTCTTATTTTGAGGCGGAATTGGATATTATAACTCTGGAAGCGCCGGGAGGAAACGACAAGTGGCATTTGGAAGAAAGCATTGTGGTGGATCCGGGGGCTATTCAGCAGGAAAGCGTGAAAATAGGTATCCCCGGCGATCAGGGCCAGGGCGTTTATGACGTGTCACTCCAAATTGGGGCCCTGGGAGAACAGGGGATCGCCATAGGGGCAATAGCAAGTGAGGGATCTGCTGGCGATAGATTATTTAATGGGGGGGCCGGAGAATTATCCGATTGGGGGAGCGGGAGCGGGTTGGTTTTTGCAGAAGAAAGCCTGTCAGCGCCGGCTTATCAAAATCTGCTGCATCAAGAAATATTGAACCCCAATCAGCTGGACATAGAGGTGGAGGTGCTTTCCACACCGGCTTTTATCCAGAGAAGCCTATGGGCCTTTTTTACAGGGCGGACGCCCATTGCTTTGATAAGTGTGTTGGCTCTCGGGGTTTTGACCTTTTCCTTGGCGGGGGGAGCGGTTTTATATCGAAAGAACGTCAAACCCTATAGGTTGGTGCGAGGGGAATTGAAATATCAACCCGAAAAACTGTTGGGTCACAGAAGCGACTATTCTGGTCAAATTGACTTTAATCGGCTGCACAAAGGGGAAGTGGTGATTTCCATTGGGAAAGAAATCCGTCGAGCGGGGACAGGGGACACCGGAAAAAAAGATTTTCAATTGGTGCACCTGGACGAAATGGAAAGCAGTTACGATCTTATTGTGCGGCCGGAAGTGTTGGGTGGGTCGGATACTGGGCTTCGAGAGCCTCACGGAAAGACAAAAAGCGGGGTGAAGAGAAAAGCCAAACGGTCCGATCACGGCCCTATTGCCAACAGGCGTTCTATTCTAGGCTTTATCATTGAAGGTTGGAAATCCACAAGGCCTGATTATCTGCCACCGGCAATAGTCTTGGAGTGTACCCCGCCCGGGATCGTTAAAACCGGAGACGGTTCATTTAAAACTAGAGTGGAGCTTTATCATGGGGAAGTTTTCATGACCGGTGGTTATATGTTCACGTATTTAAATGAAGAAAGAATGAATATAGACAGCAAAGTGCGCGGGAAGGATATTTTAGACAAACACTAGGGATACAAACACCAGGGATGTTGCTAGGACCTAAAATTCCGCCCCAGTAATTTAGACGGGGTATAATTTGTTTAACGCTGAGCCTCCTTAATACTGAGCGTCATATCGGGGTGGTATTATGTCTCATGAAGATAAAAAGGTGTACAATATTTCCGATACGCATACGCACCGGGCAATGCCCCAAGTACCTTCGACTTCAATAATTCAAACAAAGTTCAATCTGCCTCGCCTCAAAGAGGATCTGCTTTTGAGGACGCGATTGATAGAGAAGCTGGACGCTGGAAGGCACTACAAACTGGTCTTAATTTCTGCGCCCGCGGGGTATGGAAAATCTACCCAAGTCGCCCAGTGGGCGCAGCAGACAAACATTCCTACCGGCTGGCTGTCTCTTGATAAAAGCGACAATGACCCGGCCCTGTTTTGGAATTATTTTATCTGCTGTTTAAACGAGAAATGCTCGAAACTGGGGAACCAGTCCCTGGATTATTTGTGTGCCGCAGGTCCAACGGCTGTTGATGATGTGCTCACGATTTTGGTGAACGAAGTGAACCAGGAGAAGCGAGAATTGTCTATTGTGCTGGATGATTTTCAAACCATCTCGAACCCAATCATTCACCAGTCGATGAGATACTTACTCAATTACATCCCTTCCCATTTTCATATCTACCTTATCAGCCGCGAGACGCCTCCTATCCCTTTGGCAGGTGATCGGGCGAAGGGGCAGCTATTGGAAATAACAGCCCATGATTTGAGATTTGACTTTAATGAGCACCGTGCGTTTTTTAATCAGACCCTTGCCGGTGTCACATTATCGAAAAATGAGCTTGTCACGTTAGACCAGCGGTTAGAGGGTTGGGTGGCTGGGATGCAGCTGACGACCATCATTATCAATAACTCAAAGGCCAAAGAAGGGTTTATAAACACCCTTTCTCATAAACACTGCCTATTTGATAATTATTTTTTTGGACGTTATTTTTATGAAGAGCTGCTCCAACAGCAGTCGGAAGAGACAAAGGATTTCATGTTAAAAACCTCTATCTTGAAGCGGTTGAACCCATCTCTGTGTGAGGCGGTCACTGGGAACCGCAACAGCCAAAATATATTGGAACAATTGGAGCGGCGGAACCTGTTTACCATTTTACTGGATGAACAAGGGCAGTGGTTTCGGTACCACCAGCTGCTGGCAGCGGCGCTTAAGAAGAATCTAAAAAGAACCCCGATTTTGTTTCAAGAACTGCATAAGAAAGCGGCCTTTTGGCATAAAACGAACGGGCTGCATGGGGAGGCGATTTATCATATCCTGAAAGGTAAAAACTTCGAATTAGCTTCCCAATGGATCTTGTCGGAAATCTCTTCTTTTTTCAAGGCGGGGAAACTGGAGACGCTGGAGTACTGGATTTCGCTGCTGCCAAAGAGAATATTGAAACAAAAACCTCTGATTTGGCTTTATCGCCTTTGGGTGCTGATCCACCGGCGGAAATTTAAAGAGGCCAGGGCTTCCTATGTGGAGCTGGACGGCTTTATAGATGGTATCGTGCAGAAAAGACAGGCGGGGGCCCCAATAAAGGACTTTTTATCCAAGGATCCTTCTGCAAATGCTGGCTTTTATTTTGCGGATAACACAACCGTTGCATTTGTGAAGGCTGAAATGGAATTAATCTATTCTTACATGGACGCTATTCAGGGAAAACCGGGAGCGATGGAGCAGTTTGTTCATGCGGTTAAACATATCCAACCGGAAAGCCTGGCTGATATGATCACTTTTAATACCGGAAATGGCAGCTTGCTGCAGACCGCTACAGGCAGAAAAGGACGGCTTAAAAAAGTGGCCGAATTTTTGCATAAAACAGCCCCGGACATAGAAGAAGTCAGCGACCTTCCCTCCTTTGCGGTGGGCTACACAATGCTCGGGGAAATATACTATGAACTGGGTAATCTGGATAAAGCTCACGAGTATCTACAAACAGCCCTTAAAATTGGTGATGCAGTCATCGATTTAGGGGCCTTGATCCCGAACTATATTACGTTGGCCAAAATAAAAACTGCCCGCGGTCAAACCCATTCGGCCCTCGAGCTTTTAGTGACCCTGGAAAAAGAAATCGATGCGGCAAATAACGCGCACTGGCTGCACATTATTAAAGCGCATCAAGCGAGAATTGCCGTTAAAATGGATGAAAAAGAACTAGCAGATCACTGGTTTAACAACTGCGGCCTTTCCTTTGAAGACGAAATCATCCCGTTGCAGTACTACTCTTTTTCCACCCTGGTCCGGGTTTTATTGTATAAACACCAACCAGAACAGGCGCTGCGGTTGGCGAATCGGCTGTCTTCTCTGATGGAAAAAGAAGGGGGCATGGGGGAAAAGATTGAGGCGCTGTTGCTCCAAGTTCTTTGTTATCAGGCAGTGGGCAAAAAGGATCAGGCTCTTTATTGCTTGGATGAAGCGGTTTGCCTGGGGGCTCAAGAAGGGTACTACCGCGTGTTTATTGATGAAGGAGCCCAGCTCTACAATTTACTGACTGTGTACGGCAGACAACAGAAACTTTTATCAGGTCTCGAAAAAAGCTGTGATCCGGAATATTTCAAATACATCGAAAATTTAAAACAAGGGTTTTTATTGGAATACAGCAACCTAAAACTTGGCGCGGACGACTTGAGCCTTTTAGACCCTTTGACTAAGCGGGAATGGGACGTTGTGAGGCTGCTGGTCACTGGGGCTACGAACCAAGATATAGCGGATGAACTGGTCATCTCCCTGGCTACAACTAAGGCTCATATTAAAAAAATCTATCGCAAATTGAAGGTTAACAGTCGAACGAAGGCTGTGGCTAGAATTAATGAATTAAAGCTTATTCACAAATACCACAATTACTACAACGGGAAGGGTTAAACTGGGTCCAATTATGATTTATGAGAAAATCGTGGCGGAACACTTGCCACTATAGCTATCACTGTGAGAACACTTCAAAGATGTCCTCTCTTTGCCCAGTGCCACCTAAATAATTCAATAAAATGAATAAATGTTGCATTGATGATGAAAGATGAATGAATGATGATTTGGTGATGAATGGGTGGAGATTGAGTTGTTGATGAATGGATGAATTTGGGCCCATCACCACCAAAGAGGCTGCTGATGGCTGTGTGTTTTGAGTTTGTAAAAAATAAATGGCTTACGTATAGAGGAACTCCCGGGAAACCCCGGGGTTTTTTTTGGAGATTTTTATCTGTGTTATTTGTGAAAATAAGTGGGGAAAATCATACTTTAGGATAATTGTCAGGTTCCCAATATAACAGTATGCTTAACGTGAAGTGCCACGTATTACATTTTCACTGAGTATAGTTCGTTTAAAAAACTATCATTCAGATGGAAACATATGGATGCTATGAAGCCGGTCGCTAAAAAATCCAAAAGAGGAGGATTTACCATGCGGAAGGTGTTAGCGGTGCTATTGACTTTCATGCTGGTTATGAGTGTCACCGGGATAACCTTCGCCCGTCCTGCAGTCGGTCCACCGGAACATGCTGCATCGGGTAGACCACAAATCGATGAACTGACTTATCTCAACCTGGGGGACTCAATCGCCCTTGGACTGAGTGCAGATCCTGAATCAAGTTATTATGATTTTTACGCCGAGTATCTTGGAGATTATGGGGCGGTATCTTCGGATAACACGTTTAGTGAACTTGGCATCACCAGTTGGGAGTTATTAGGGGATCTTGCAACGGATGGAGATCTTCAAGAAGCGGTTTCTGACGCCAATATAATTACTGTCAGCATTGGGGGTAATAATCTGCTAGGAGGAATGATTGGAAAGTTGTTCATTGAATATGGTCTTAACCCTGCAGAAAATTGTATGGAAGATTTAACGGCAGCTATTATGACAGCCGGAGAAGACGTATGGTATGCCATCACAGAAGGTCTGACCGAGATGCTTCAAGATCCCGCTCCTGATTGTCCGCTCTGGTTCGGGTCTAATCAATTTGTTGCGGACTGGCCGCTGATTTTAGACGCCATTCACACCATTAACCCTAATGCCCATGTGATTGTACTGACTATTTATAACCCCATTGATAAGGACGAAGCTCCGGTACTCCATGACCTAATTGAAGAACTACTGAAGCCTATGAACCAGGTCTTAAGGCAGAATCAAGGTAGAAGAGCTAGTGTGGCTAATGTCCATAGGGCATTCCTACGGGAGAGCGATGCGGTTGGTTTTAGTGTTGCCTGGATTCCGCATCTTGATCCTCATCCGACCAATGACGGGCACCAGATGATCTTTGAAGAACTGATGAAAGTCAGAAATCCCAGGGCTTTTAGGTAAAATTGAACGTACAATTTAGTTGCTATAAAAGGTTATGAAAATGATCCTGAACTTCTATTGGGAAGTAATATAAAAAAATCATACTTTAGGATAATTGTCAGGTTCCCAATATAGCAGTATGCTTAACGTGAAGTGGATGACGTATTACATTTTCATTGAATATAGTTCGTTTAGAAAACTATC
>CAZARY010000100.1:0-8228 GCA_964487675.1 uncultured Clostridia bacterium
TTAGAAAAATCTCTAGGGATCTCAATCTCACCGGGGGGGGTCCTGAAAATAGTCGTATACCCTGACAGTTTTTTGGTTGGATTCTTTTTTTTCAATTAAATGGTAATTAGCGCTCAATAGTTCACCATATTTTCTGTATTTTTCGCCATCTTCTGCCTGTTGAAATTCCAACTGCTGCTTTTTTAGTTTCCTCTTTGCCTTTGTTAACTTTTTAGAAACTTGTTTATACAGTTCCCGCCACAAATTGGTATAATAAGCTTCTGTTTCTTTATAATACGCGTATAAATCTAGGGCTTTTCCCGGTGACGAAAATACTTTTATTTTATAATTATCTTCCTCTAGAAAGACTCGGTCCCAGTAAACATCTATGACTTTACCACTTTCTTTTTCTGTACTTATAGCAGGTTCGATATCTAAGTGTTCTAATTTTGTTTTGATGGTTTCCCAAAAAGCAACTAAACCGTTTAAATCTTGATAGGTTTCATAATGACTGTATTTTATAATTTTCCGGGCCAGAAAAGGGCTCACCCCTTGAAAGGTATTCAGAAAAAACTTTTCTAGGGTTTTTTTACTAAAGTGCCCATAATGATTATCAACACTTTTTTTGAGCATGTCAGTCGTCAAGTATTTTTCATGTGGGTTGATCTTACCTTGATTTGGAGGTCTTTCAAACAACACACCCGGAAATAATTCTCTCTCTGTTGACAAGGATCTTTCTATTCTTTTAAGTGCGTCTAAGATTCTATTATTTTTTATATTAACCAAGATTATATTACTGTGTTTGCCCATTAATTCGCATGTTAAGAGATAATGATTAGTTAGGTCAAACTCATCGGTTCTTTTAAAGTATATATCAACAATGCGGTCCCCTTGAAATTGTTCGATCGCAGTAATGGAAGCCCCAATTAAAAATTTACGCAGCAGCATGCAAAAAGAGGGTGGATAAGAAGGCTGCTTAAAGCTTCTTGTGGTCAAATGCAGTCTACCATAAGAAGGATGAGCGCTCAATAAAAGATCCACTTTACCTGCTTTTCTATACAATTTGAATAACAAAGTATGGGAATTGGGTTGATAAATACGATTGACTTTAGAATTATAAAGAGAGGGTGCTAATTCATACGTCACGCCTTTTATGAAAAACCCATCTATTGGCATTTTAACGTCTCCTTTTCAAAGCTTTATAATCAACAAAAACGAGCAGTATTATTTAATTTAAATAATTATATATTCTATATTAGTATATAAGTTATGCATCAGTAAGGTCAATCCATGGAATAGAATTAGAGCTTTAGAATTTTGACAGATTGACTCCCTGACATTAAAATGAAAATTGGCTCGTTATCATATAAATTACTTTGAAATATGGGCAAGTACTTGTCGTTGTTTTAGATATTTTAGATAAGTTCTTCTCTGATCATGGGATTAATAGAGAACTGTAAATAATATTATGGAGGGATGCCATGTACAGCATGACTGGATTTGGCAGCAGCGAGGTAAACAACGAAATATTTTACGGGAAGATCGATATAAAGTCTTTAAATCATAAATATCTTGATGTGCAAGTTAAAGGGCCGCGTGAATTTTTTGCTTTGGAAGAAAAAATCAGAAAACAGGTTTCTAAAAAAATTGCCCGAGGGCGAGTTGAGATTAGATTGGGGCTTCAATTTACGGAAAAAAGCTATAAGAGAGCCTGTTTAAACAGCATTTTGGTACAAGATTATATGGAAGGGCTGCAAGAGATAAGGCGAATGACTGGGGAAAGTGAACAACCTATTATGCCCCTTGTCTTTAAATTACCTGAAGTATTCACTTTGGAGCAAGAAAGCATGGATGAAGAACTGCTTTGGCAAAACATTGAGGCGGGGTTAGAAAAGGCACTAAATGAGCTCGTCTCAATGAAAAAGAGGGAAGGGGAAGAAATGAAGCATGATATCGAGAATAGCCGAGACAAACTAGAAAAAGTGGTGGAGGATATAGAAAATTTAAAAGAAAGGTCCTCAGAAAAGGTTGCTCATCGACTTAGGGAACATTTACAGGAACTCTTAAATACGCAAGGAATTGATGAAAGTAGGATTATCCAAGAGACAGCCTTACATGCTGAGAAGGCCAATATAGATGAAGAACTGGTGAGGATGAAAAGTCATTTAAAGCAAATTAAAGAAGTTTGCAATGATGCTCCGCCTCAAGGTAAAAAATTAGACTTTGTTACCCAGGAAATGAATAGGGAAATTAACACCATTGCTTCAAAGTCGAGCGATGAAAATATTTCCCGATTGGTAATAGAAGCGAAAAGTTTGATAGAAAAGATTAGAGAGCAAGTGCAAAACGTAGAATAAAAGAGCTAATTCAAGAAAACTTGCATATATGTCCTTTGGTAAGCTATACTGAACGTATATAATGTTCAGAAGGGGGAAAGAATTTGTCCATTAAATTAGTGAATATTGGCTTCGGGAATATTGTTTCGGCGAATAGAATTGTTGCAATTGTGAGTCCTGAATCTGCACCTATTAAAAGAATCATTACCGAAGGCCGGGATCGGGGAATGTTAATTGATGCAACGTATGGACGCAGAACTAGGGCTGTGGTGGTAACTGATAGTGATCATATAATACTTTCAGCCGTTCAGCCAGAAACGGTTAAACAGCGACTACATACTGATATATTGGAGGAAATGGAGGAAGAACAATAAAATTATAGCAGGTGGTATTCTTTGATGAAGAATCATGGATTGTTAATAGTTATTTCAGGTCCTTCCGGAGTGGGTAAAGGCACTATCTGTGATCATTTATTTAATATTGCTGAGGGAATCGAGTATTCTATTTCTATGACCACAAGAACGCCCAGGAAAGGCGAAATTAATGGTGTGGATTATCATTTTGTTTCCCATGAGACATTTAAAGAAATGATACAACAAGATGAACTGCTTGAATGGGCTGAAGTTTACGGCAATTATTACGGTACGCCTAGGAACACCGTAGACACTTCACTATCAGAAGGGAAAGACGTGATTTTGGAAATTGATATCCAAGGGGCACTCCAGGTAAAAAATAAAAGACCAGATGGTGTTTTTATCTTCTTACTGCCCCCGACGCTTCAAGAACTGCAAGCAAGGATTAAAAAAAGAGGCACAGAAAATGAAGCGGATCTGGATAAGCGAATCAAGTCTGCCAGAAAAGAAATAGAAACAGCCCTGGCATATGACTATGTTTTAGTGAATAAAGAAATCAAACACAGTATAAACGTAATAAAATCTATTATAGATGCTGAAAAGTGTCGAGTGAACCGGGTGGGCGAAAAAATAGTAAGAGAGGTGATTGATGGTGAATAGTTCTGCAGTTAACAAGATGATAGAAAATGTAGACAGCAAATATACCCTGGTGACTGCTGTGGCCAAAAGAGCAAGAGAAATAGTAGATGGAGCTACGCCTTTAGTTGAAAATACTTCGCCAAAAAGCATTACAATTGCCCTGGAAGAGATTGAAAGAAAGAAGGTTAGTTATCAACCGGTAAACAAGAAATGAGGGAAAATAGAATATGGAAAACTCAAAAAAACTAAACAAAAATGTGCTAATAGCAGTAGCGGGAGGCATAGCAGCGTATAAAACGGCAGAAATATGCAGTCAGTTGATAAAAAAGGGCTTTAATGTACAGGTGATGATGACCAGCGCTGCAAAGGAATTTGTTTCGCCTTTAACATTTGAAACAATCAGCCAAAATCCTGTAACGAGTGAAATGTTTGAGCGCTCCAATGATTGGGATGTGGCGCATATCAGTACTGCGCGCTGGGCGGATGTAGTCCTAATTTGCCCAGCCACTGCCAATATCATTGGTAAAATGGCAAATGGGATATGCGATGACTTTGTGACGACAACGCTAACTGCTTCAAAAGCACTTTGCCTGATTGCGCCAGCCATGAATACTTCCATGTATCAGCATCCGGCAGTACAGAGAAACTTACAGAGATTGAAGGATGATGGCTACGGTATTATTTCACCAGAATCTGGCCGGTTAGCTTGTGAGGAAATCGGTGAAGGGAAACTAGCTAATATAGAAGAAATTATAGCCCGGGTGGTCGCTTTAGCTGGGGTGGAAGCACAAAATAGTGATGATCCTGGAGAAATCCATAAGGGAGGACTGGCAGGTAAAACAGTATTAGTCACTGCTGGTGCAACTAGAGAACACATTGATCCTGTGCGCTTTCTCTCCAATCCCAGTTCTGGGAAAATGGGGATTGCCGTGGCCGAAGCAGCGCTAGAAAAAGGGGCACGGGTCATCTTGATCACAGGTCATACCACGTATCGACTTCCTTCAAAAGCAGAAGTGGTGCCTGTTCATTCATCTCAAGAAATGTATGAAAAGGTGTTTGAGTATCTGGAAGAATCTGATATTGTAGTTAAAACTGCGGCTGTTAGTGACTTTCGGCCCAAAGTGTATTCAGATATCAAAATAAAGAAAGATTGCTCTGAAGAAACGTATAGTTTACCTTTAGTACGCACGCCAGACATACTAAAAGAAATTGGAGAAAATAAGAGAGATAAGATCGTGGTAGGGTTTGCTGCTGAAACTGATGATATAATAAAGAATGCTAGGGAAAAATTGAAAAAAAAGAATGTAGACTTGATGATAGTTAACGACATTTCCTCTCTTGAAGCGGGTTTTAATAGTGATTACAATACCGTCAAAATTCTGTACCCATCGGGGGAAATAAAGGAGATGCCTTCTATGACTAAAATAGATCTTGGGAAAAAGATCATTGAAGAAATAGAAATGATATTAAATTCTAGCACGGCCTGAACGGGCCGGGCTTTTTTTGTTTTTCTGAAAATAGTAAAATAATATGAAGAAAATGAAAAACATTTTTTCAGCAAACGATTGAGTTAAGCTCGTGCGTAGTGTCGTGTATTGGAGGTAAGGTGATGAAATACTGTGATGTGGTCATATTAGATATTGTATCACCGGATATGGAACAGAGGTTTACCTATAGAATACCGAAACATTGGCAAAGAGCAATTTTGCCTGGGATGGTGGTGAAAGTTCCTTTTGGCCCCAGACGATTACTGGGTGTTGTTAGCGCTCTTGTGGATAAACCGGATTTGGATCCTGATAAAATTAAACCATTATATCAATTATTATTGGAAAAACCGGCTTTTAATGAAGAATTATTTTTGCTTGCAGAATGGATAAAAGGTTACTATGCATGTTCTTTTTCAAAAGTGCTCAACAAAATGCTTCCCAGAGGCTTAAAGCTAGGGATCAAACCAGTTTATGTAACAGAAATAAAGCTTGATAGCAATATAGAAAGTTTGGAAGAGGTTAATTTGCCGCCCCAAGCGGTCACGCAAAAAAAAGCATTGGAAGCCTTACTTGAGAAGCCTGACTGGAGGATACAAGATTTAAAAGAAAAAATAGGATGCAGCTACAATCCTCTTTACAGTTTAATTAAAAAAGGCATAGCGCATTTGGAGCGAACCCGCATTTACAGGGAACCTATTCAATTTAAGGCACTACAACCGTATGCGCCCAAGTCACCTACACAGGAACAAGATGCTGTGCTAAAATTAATTAGAAAACAGATGGCGAATCTGGGTGAAAAGCTTCCCATTCTTATATTTGGTGTGACTGGAAGTGGAAAGACTGAGATATATCTACAAATTATCGCAGAGTATCTAGAAAAGGGGTTAGATGTTATTGTTTTGATTCCAGAAATATCTTTGACCCCACAAACCATATCCAGATTTGGCGGCAGATTTGGAGAACAGGTGGCCATTATTCACAGTCGGTTGAGCGTAGGGGAACGTATGGATCAGTGGGAAAAGATTTTAAGAGGAGATGCCAAGGTGGTCATAGGGCCTAGATCTGCTGTATTTGCGCCGTGTCAAAACCTTGGGCTAATTATTATCGATGAAGAACATGAAAACTCTTACAAACAGGAGGAAGACCCTAAGTATCATGCTAGGGAAGTGGCTCAAAAAAGAGCCAAATTGACGGGTGCGCAGCTGATTTTGGGTAGTGCTACCCCTTCTACCGAAAGTATGTACCGTGTTGATCAAGGGGAGTTTATTCTGACAAAATTGAAAGAGCGCATAGCTTCAAATCGACTGCCTTCCATTAATATTGTGAATATGAAGGCAGAATTGGAAAAGGGAAATCGTTCCATATTTAGCAGGGAACTATTGGAACAAATAAAAACCGTTACCGATGCAGGTAAACAGGTGATTTTGTTTTTGAATCGCCGAGGATTTTCCACTTTTTTTCTTTGCCGAACATGTGGTTTTACAATCCAGTGTCCGCGGTGTGAAGTAACATTAACCTATCATAAAAGCACTGCTCAACTGATGTGTCATTATTGTGATTATATAGAACCCCCAGTTCAAGTCTGTCCCAACTGCCTCAGCAGCAAAATTAGAGGTTTTGGAGCGGGCACCCAACGGATTCAAGATGAATTAAACAAGTTTTACCCTTGGATGACTGCCATTCGAATGGATGTAGATACAACGCGAAGAAAAAATGCGCATCAAGAACTGCTGAATAGATTTCAAAAAAAAGAAGCCCAGGTTTTGATAGGCACTCAAATGATTGCCAAAGGGTTGGATTTCCCTGAAGTAAGCTTAGTGGGGGTGATCTCTGCGGATACCTCTTTGCATCTTCCAGACTTTAGAGCAGGAGAAAAAACTTTTCAATTGCTAACCCAGGTGGCGGGGAGAGCCGGTAGAGAAAAAGGGAGCACCGGTCAAGTTATCGTTCAAACGTATAACCCTACTCATTACAGCATTAAAGCCGTAGAGCAAGAAGATGCCCATTACTTTCTCCAAAAGGAATTGGAAATGAGGGCCAAATTAAAATATCCACCTTATTCCAGACTGATAAGAATATTACTCAGAGCACAGAAGCCGGAAAAATTATCCAGAGAAGCTGAAATTTTAGAGCAGTGTTTAATGAAGATGGGATACGAAATTTTAGGGCCGAACCCTTGTCCAATAGAAAAAATCAAAGATGACTACAGGTGGCACCTTTTGATTAGACAGGAGATAGGGGACAATTGTTTGGACAAATATGATGAAGCACTGCTTGATTTTTTAAGACAAAAGAAATACCACCTTTTTGAGCAAAAAGAGATAAAAATGGCAGTGGATGTGGACCCACTTAACCTGCTGTGAGGTTGCTATTTTGGTATTTTGAGAAAATAAGTTATAATAAATATGAAAAGGATTAAATATGAAAGGATTGAAAAGAGGTATTGATGGGAAAGGTGGCGATTCAAATGGCAATAAAACCAATTAGAACAGGGGATGATCCGGTTCTCAAGCAAAAAGCTAAAGAGGTGTCTAAATTTGATGATAGAATGGAAAGATTGATAAATAACATGCTGGACACCATGTATGATGCCGGGGGGATTGGATTAGCAGCCCCGCAAATCGGTATCTTAAAGCGGGTGATCGTGGTGGACAACCGAGAAGAAGAGGGAGAAGAAGAGGGACATCTATATAAATTAATAAACCCTGAAATCGTAGAAACTTCTAGGGAAGAGGAAACGTCTATCGAAGGTTGTTTAAGCTTCCCTGGGGTCCAAGGTGAAGTGACTAGGCCTAAAGAAATAACCGTAAAGGCTTGTGATATAAATGGCGAAGAAATAGAAATTAAAGCGGACGGATTATTAGCCAGGGTTATTCAACATGAAGTGGACCATTTGGAAGGCGAAGTCTTGGTAAATAAAGCGGAAAAATTATATAGAAGTGAAGGAACGGCCGACCATGTTTAGCTAACGAGATGCTCACTAATTTCCGCAACCAAGCCATTTACTACTGAAGGTGCTTTGCCTTTTAGGATATATAACAATAGGGACTATTTGAGTTTTTTGTTCATATCTTTGTAAATAAAATGTTTTAGCGAATTTGAACAGGAGATGATTGAATCGATGAAAGTTATTTTTATGGGGACTCCTGGTTTTTCAGTACCTTTTCTCGAAGCACTACAAACTAGTGAGCACCAGATTTTATTAGGAGTGACCCAACCTGACAAACCGAAGGGAAGGGGGAGGAAACGTCAATTTACCCCTGTCAAAAAAGCGGCACTCAATATGGGTGTAGCACTCCATCAGCCGAAAAACGTTAATGATTGGGAAACAAAGGAACTCATTGCTTCATATGATGCTGACATCCTCGTGACGGCTGCATTTGGCCAACAATTATCGCAAGAAATTAGTAACTGGCCCCGCTATGGGGCCATCA
>CAZARY010000101.1:0-8181 GCA_964487675.1 uncultured Clostridia bacterium
GCGCGTGAACTGTTGGCAAAGATGCGCCGAGGCGAAGACCCGGTAGAAGAAGAGGCGGCTGAAGATCCAAAACTAGAAATGGCTCCAGATCCGGATCCGGACCCAGAACCAGAGCCTGAACCAGAGCCTGAAGCACCTGATCGTTCCGTTTTACTAGCGGGTATTCCCGATCAACTGCTTTTTACTTCCGAAAATATATTGACGGACGAAATGGCATCAGACTATTATACCAGTTTGCTTAAACAAAAACTCGACCCCGACGACGCAGTGCAAATTTTCGGTTTGGATCAGGAAGAGGCTGCGGAAACTTTAAAAAGAGAAGCGTTAATGGATGATATGCAAGCAGTCATCACTTCGCTTCCTGAGGCACTTCCTGTATATCAAGTTGAAACCATCCCCAAAGAACAGGAAGATTTAGAAGCAGCCTGGACGAATTTTATCAGCTCAAAAGACCCTATCCAAGATGAAAAAAGAGCAAAAAAATTAGCCCGAGAGTTTGTGACCCGTTACGACACAGAAATGATTACGAGACGAATCATGCACTTAACAGCTTTAGAAGAATCATCTGAGTATGCGGTCGCTTTTAAGCCTTATTTAGATGATGCCTTTCCTCTTGTCATGACAGCTTCAGATAAAGTAGACCGAATGATTTTTACAGAAAATGGAGCGTTGTTAGAAGGGCATTTGACTCAAATAGCACTTCTAGAAAAATCAGGAGCATTCCCAATTAAATCGAGCGAAAAAATGGCTGAAAAAGCCTTGGAAAAGCAAGCCATTGATTCTGAATGGTATTATGGGTATAAGATTCAGGAAGATACACATCTGATACCAGTTATTTATCAGTATAAACCGGAGGAAGAAATACTAGTCTTGGAAGCAGTCAAAACAGAATAAATTCCCACATCGATTAAAAATGCTCCCCTTTTGGTAGTAGATTTTTATTTAGTAAATCTGTCTACCTTAAGGGGAGCACATCTCTGTAAGACCTACCTCTTTTTTATAAGTTAGTGATCATAACAAAAGCCTAATCCTGTCTAAAGCCCTGTAAGTGGCTCACTCTATTGATGCACTCCTGGTATTTACCTCGATTAAAGCTCGAAATCTTTCCTTCCCCAGTCTCTTCCGGTACCTCTTCTAAAACACCCAAATATCCGGTCACCCTTCTAACCCTTTGAATGCGTTTCGATTGGCAAACGGGGCATTCTTCCTGGTCAATCACGCCATTATTACCACAGCTTAGGCATTGATCCACAGGAAAATTGACAGAAAAGTAGCCACAATCATGCTCCATGGCCGCATCTATCAGCTGTTTGAAAGCGTTAATATTCCCTTTAGGAGCTGCATCCAATTCCACATAATTAATATGCCCGGCCGGAGTATATTTGTTAAAAGCTGACTCTCTTCTGATCTTCTCACCCGCACTAATGGAATGTTCGACAGGAATATGGAATGAATTAGTGTACCATTCTTTATCCGTAATACGCTCGATAACCCCAAATTTTTCCCTGTCTATCTCTGTAAATCTGCCCGAGAGCCCTTCAGCCGGAGTGGCTAATAAACTGTAGTTGAGGTTATAGTGGGCAGATATTTCTCCACAGGTTTCGTGCATAAACTTGACTATTTCCAAACCCTTTTGAAAAGCTTGTTCTGATTCTCCTTGGTGTTCACCTGTCAATGCCACTAAGGCTTCTGCCAATCCGATAAAACCAATAGAAAGTGTGCCATGTTTCAGTGCTTTTTCCAGGGTATCTTCACCAGTAAAATCTTCACTGTCCAAATAAAGACCCTGGCCCATCAAAAAGGGAAACTCCTTGACCTTTTTGTTTTTTTGCAGTTTATAACGGTTATAAAGTTGATCAGCTACCAACCACATGGTGCCCCGAAGCTGCTGATAAAAGGCTTGAGGTTTATCGTTTTCCAAGGCTATTCGGGGCAGGTTGATAGAAGTAAAGGATAAATTGCCCCGCCCATCGGTAACCTCAGGACCACACCGGTTTGCTATCACCCGGGTACGACAGCCCATATATGCCACCACCTGAGGTTCCTCTTCTCGATAAAAGAAAGGCGCATTGAAGGAGGCATCCTGATTTGAATAATTAGGAAACAGTCGCTCGCAAGAAACCTGGTGTGCTAATAACCGCAAATCATAATTTGGATCCCCTTCTTCTTTATTAATGCCCCGGGCTAAGGTGAATATCAGGTTGGGGAAGATAGGCGTCTCTCCTTTCCCCAATCCTTTTTTGTAAACTTTTAAAAGCATCTCGGAAACCAACCGACCACAAGGAGAAGTATCCAATCCAAAATTGACGGAAGTGAAAGGAACTTGGGCTCCTGCACGGCTGTGCATGGTATTTAAGTTAAAAACAAATCCCTGCATAGCCTGGTATGTTCGTCTCCTGACTACTTTCCAGGCTTTTTTATCCACATTCGACTGAACTCCAAGCTCTTTTAGCTCTCTTTTGACCTTGCTAAAAGTCTTTTCTACATAAGGGGCCAGGGAACTGTCAAAAGTAGCATAAGATTGACCGCCATGCTGGTCATTTTGATTGGATTGGAAAATGATACAGCTGAGTGAGGCCGCAGATTCAATGGAATTTGGTGAGGTGATCCAGCCGTTGCCGGTATTAAACCCATCGGCTAAAAGTCTGTCCAGAGGGATCTGCAAACAAGTTGTGGTACCAATCGCTGCAAAATCAGCATCGTGAATATGTATATAGCCTTCCATATGGGCCCTGGAATGCTCTTCTTTGGAAAAATGGTTTAAGTAGACTTCTTTCATTGCCTGGGAACCGCCTTTCAGCATTTTTCCCATAGGCGCATCCCCATTCACATTGGCATTCTCTAGATCCCTAGTTTCAAGCACCCTTAATAAATCTTTCATCAATTTGGTATTGGCTTCTCGAATACGGTCCCTATCATTACGGTAAATGACATAGGCCCTGGCAATTTCAAAATAGCCTGTTTCCATCAAAGTGTCCTCGACAACACGTTGTATCTGCGGAACAGTAGGGCTATTCATTTTTTCCTGGGCTAACTTGTTAATCACCCGGTACGTTAAAGAGAGGGCCACTTGATGACGCTCTTCATCAACCGCTGCAAAAGCTTGATTGATCGCATGAGTAATTTTTGATGGATCAAAAGGCTGTTCTCTTCCGTCCCTTTTAACCACTCGGGCTGGCATTTTCGAGGTTTCTGTAAATAGCGTGAGCTCTTCCGGTTGCAATTCATTCCCTCCTCGCTTTTAAAAAAATGTGGACTGCTTATAGGCGCCATTAAATAGAATTTACCGAATAAATGTTCCTTTTTACAATTACGACAAGTGGTTATCTATTACCTTCCAACCAGGGACCTATTTCTGAATTGGGACGTTTTGTTTCCGGTAAAGCTCCCTCGTAATATTTTGGTAAATGCACCAGCATTCCTCTGCTTATGCTAGCTTTTACATCTAATATTCTCTGGTTTGAAGAACCTCGAAAATTTAACCATCGGTATTTTTGAGACTGTATAAACGGACCATCAATGAGAATATCTAATAATTCCAAAAGCGCTTTATGCTTGGGGTTTTGATACAGTTCTTCAAAGTAATAGCCTGAATAAGCAACCAGGGTATACCGCTTATTCTTCAATTCCCTGCCCAGGCACCAAAATTCGTCTGGCTGAAAAAAAGGATCACCCCCTGTAAAGGTGACCCTTTTAGACAGGGGGTAGTTTTTAATGTCTTCAATCAATTGAGCTACCGTCCACGCTTCCCCCCCCTCATAATCATGCGTTTCAGGATTATGACAGCCTGGGCACTGGTGGGGACATCCCTGGGCAAAAATGGTATAGCTGATTCCACCTGGGGCGTTGACCACACATTCCGGAATGATCCCAGCGATTCTTAGCATTATGTTTTTTATATCCCAATTGACGTTCCAGGTGGTTTCATAATAATTTTGTTTGTTATCTTCTTTCTCCATGGTCATCCTCCCAGTAAGATAGCGTATATGTCGTGAAAACAAAATGCGTGTCTATGGCATCCGCATAAATTTTTTGTTTCACGACAACTGCTGATACAAGTGAGCCATTTCAATAGCCGCGCTGGCAGCATCAAACCCTTTGTTGCCTGCTTTTGTGCCTGCCCTTTCAATGGCTTGTTCTACGCTGTCGGTCGTCAAAACGCCAAAAATTACAGGTATTTCCGACTGCAAGTTGATATTGGCAATTCCTTTACTGACTTCACTGGCTACATATTCAAAATGCGGAGTGTCTCCCCGGATCACCGCTCCTAAAGTAATCACAGCATCATACCTGCCAGTTTGGACTACTTTTTGAGTAGCACCAGGCAGCTCAAAGCTCCCAGGGACCCAAATGGCATGAGTATTTTCCTCACTGCCGCCATGGCGTTTGATGGCATCCATGGCGCCTCCCAATAATTTGCTCGTAATAAGTTCATTAAACCTAGAGATAACGATCCCAAATCTTAATCCTTCCGCTTGAAGTTGACCTTCAAAGGTTTTCATTTTGCTCCCCCCTGGTATCATTGGTTTTGGAAATATTTATCAGGTGCCCCATTTTTTCTTTTTTGGTCTGCAAGTAGCAGGCATTGTGATGATGGATTTCTGACTCTAGTGGTACCCTGTCTACGATTTCCAGCCCATACCCCTTCAATCCGATAATTTTCTTCGGGTTGTTGGTAAGCAAAGATATTCGAGACAGTCCAAGTTCCTTAAGGATTTGTGCGCCAATCCCATAATCGCGGAGATCTGCTGGAAAACCAAGTAGTTCGTTTGCTTCCACGGTATCCTTTCCTTGGTCCTGAAGCTCATAGGCTTTCATTTTATTGGCAAGACCAATGCCTCGTCCCTCCTGTCGCATGTATAAAACCACACCCTGGCCATTTTCTTCTATTTTCTTCAGTGCCGCTGATAATTGGTCACCACAATCACAGCGCCGGGATCCAAGGATATCTCCGGTTAAACACTCCGAGTGAACCCTAACCATGATGGGCTCATTTTTCTTTTTAATTTGCTCTAAATTGCCTTTAATCAAGGCCAGATGATGTTCATTGGTAATATTATCTTGAAATAGCTTCCCAGTAAATTCACCATATTTAGTAGGTAAATTTACGGAAGCCACCAATTCCACGAGTTTTTCCGATCTGCGACGGTAGGAAATTAGATCTGCTATGGCAATAATTTTTAAATCATGTTCCCGGGCAAATTGTCTAAGTTCAGGGAGCCGGGCCATGGTGCCATCGTCAGACATGATCTCACAAATCACCCCTGCGGGATAGCAACCAGAAAGATAAGCCAGATCAACAGCTGCTTCAGTATGTCCTGCTCGCTTCAAAACACCCCCAGGTTTAGCCGCTAAAGGGAAAATATGACCTGGTTTGGTAAAGTCTTCAGGGCCGGCCTCAGGGTCGATTAGTTTAGCCACTGTGTAAGCCCTTTCATAAGCAGATATCCCGGTATGACATTCTTTGGCATCTACCGAAACAGTAAAAGCTGTGCCCATATCATCGGTATTATCGTGGACCATTAACGGAATATCCAATTCTTTTAAGCGTTCCTCTATAATTGGCATACAAATCAACCCTCGACCATACTTCGCCATAAAATTGATAACCTCAGGTGTGGCTTTTTCCGCAGGAATCACTAAGTCCCCTTCATTTTCCCGGTCTTCATCATCCACCACGATGACCATCTTCCCTTTCTTAAAATCTTGGATGGCTTCTTGAATGGTATTTAATGTCATGTTCATCACATCCCTTTAATGAAAAATTCTCGCCAGTTGTTTTATTTATTGAATTCGATAAAGCGAACTCAATAAACCCACTTTCACGCTTCAATAACCCCACTCCCGTAATTTGTTTATATTTAATTGTTCTTCACCACTCTTTAGAGCCTCTCCTGCACCACTGATCATTTCCGATGAATCCCCTTTCTTTTTTTCGATACCTTGAGTTTGTAAATAAAGCTTTTCCACATATTTCCCAATCATATCGACTTCAATATTTACGCGATCGCCCACTGATTTCGTGCCAATTGTTGTGTTATGTTTAGAATGCGGCACAACACTTACAGAAAATTTATTGGCTTGGCAATTAAAAATCGTTAGACTTATCCCATCAAGAGCAATAGAACCTTTTTCAACTAAATATTTGTTTATGTTCTCCCCTTGTTCAATAATTTTAAATTGAAATAGCTCAGCTATCCCTTCTTGGTGCCTGGAAAGCAGCTCACCCACACCATCCACATGACCTGCAACTAAATGGCCTCCCAGACGGTCATTGAGTCTCAAAGCTCTTTCCAGATTCACTTTACTATTGGGTTTGAGATCTCGTAAATTGCTTCGTCTTAGTGTTTCTAACATTACATCGGCAGAAAAAGATTGCTTCGTTAAATCTGTTACTGTCAAACAAACGCCATTGGTCGCTATACTATCACCCACCTTAATATCCCCCATTATCCTATCCGCTTTAATCACCAGCTCGAATGCTTCACCCTGGCGATTTATACTTGAGATGAGGCCAATTTCCTCGATTATCCCTGTAAACATAAAATCACCCTTACTAAGATTATTTTTGTTAGTTGTGTGTCGGATAACCAGTTATTTTTATGGAATCTTCCATTGTTTCCCATTTGATCTCTTGCAACCTGATGCCTTCACTGAGCCGATCAATTCCTTCCCCTCCCACAGGTGAAGGGGCTCTTTCGCCTCCAATGACGACATTCCCTATATATGCCACAAATTTATCTACAATACTTTCATGAACTGCAGCACCATGTAAAGTGGCGCCCCCCTCAATTAATACGCTGTCAATATTTTGGTTGCCTAATTTATCCATTAAGGATATTAAATCAATTCTGCCATTTTTATCCGGTGGCAGGTACCAGCATTCAGCACCTGCAGATTCAATCGCAGCTATTTTCTCTTTTTTTGACTCATTTAATTCATAACGATCCAGAGTTGCTACAATAGTGGGAATCTCTTCAGCTGTTTTCATGAGTTTTGTCCCCATTGCAATATTTAAGTGAGAATCTAAAACAATTCTCATTGGATCGTGGTATGTATATTCCGGATGTCTACACGATAATAAGGGGTTATCTTCTTGTAATGTTCCTATCCCTACTAGAATAGCAGCCATTTGAGCCCTCAACTTATGACCATCCATGCGAGCCCTTTCAGAGGTTATCCATTGGGATTCCCCAGCTTTGGTCGCTATCTTGCCATCTAGGCTCATACCCCATTTACTCACCACAAAAGGCCGTCCGGTAACGATATATTTTCGAAATATCTCATTTTGCCTGATGGCTTCATTTGCCCTCAATCCAGATTCAGTCTTTATGCCCGCAGCTTGTAATTTTTTCATACCCTTGCCTGCCACATTTGCATTCGGGTCTAGGGCAGCAATGACCACTCTTTTAATCCCTTCCTCAATAATTTTTTCTACGCAAGGAGGCGTTTTACCGTGATGGCAGCAAGGCTCTAGGGTGACATACATGGTAGCCCCTTGGGCTGCTTCACCAGCTTTCTCTAGGGCAACGACTTCAGCATGAGGTCCTCCATAATACCCATGATATCCTTCCCCTAAAATCTTACCTTCTTTCACAATGACTGCCCCAACCATTGGATTAGGATTTGTTCTACCTAATCCTTTTTTTGCTAATTTTAACGCTCTCTCCATATACTCATGATCCTCTTTTATCCATTTGTCCAAATGCTCCACCCTTCCTTTAATATAATAAAAGCTTCCCTCTCCTTCAGGGAAGCCTTCTTTTTAAACATAACCACACTACTAAATACCTTCTCCCATCCAGACTTTGACTGTCGGCCCTAGAATTTCACCAGGTCCACCTCCTCAAAAAGTCCTCTCAGAAGGTTCGCGGGCTCTACCGCCGGTCGGGGATTTCACCCTGCCCTGAAGGTTGATTATCTATATATTCACTTTGGTTTCGAAATAATTTTATCTTATTTTTTCTTAAAAGTAAAGCATCTGCGATCAAAGGCCAAACATTGCAAACAATACAATCACACATAAAATAAAAATAAACACCCTGATCCTTAATCTTTTCTTCTTTATTGCCTTTTTTATCAAAAATGGTTATCAAGTTAAATTATCAAATATAGAAAAGCATAATAAAAAGCCCGGCGAAGACCCACTCTCCCGGGAGCTCTCGCTCCCAGTACCATAGG
>CAZARY010000102.1:0-4782 GCA_964487675.1 uncultured Clostridia bacterium
AAATTCGAGAAAGCTTTTTAAACCGGGTTATTCGAGGTAACTGGCTCATGATTTTCATCCCTTTCCTAGGTTTTTAATATTAAACTAATCATATCACAAGTCATAATAAAAAGGAATAAAATTTTAATGCCTATCATTAATTTTTTATCATTATTTATAATTACCACTGAAGCTATATACTATTTAAGAGAATATTGATAAAATTAGTTAACAATTAAAAAAGGTGGGCTTTTCATGGGGAAAACAACAATAAGTTTAAACCAACTTAAAAATGATCTTAACGAAATATGTGTTCATGTTGAAGATCGCCACGTAGGTAGCAAAGGGAATCAACAAGTAAGCAATTATATTTCAAAGAGACTTGCTTCATCTGGATTTAATGTATCAAAACCTGAATTTAATTGTATCGACTGGGAATACGGAAGGTGTTTGGTAGAAATTGATGGTAAATATTTAAATGCCTTTATTAGCCCATATTCAAACCCTTGTGACCTGAAAAAAGTGTTTGAAACAGCTAAAACTAAAAGTGATCTTTTGAACAAAGATTTCAAAGGTAAAATAGCAGTGCTATATGGCGACCTTTGTAAGGAGCAAATTATGCCAAAAAACTTTGATTTCTACAATCCAAAGGAACATCAAGAAATCATTGGGCTTTTAGAAAAAATAGAACCGGTCGCTATTGTAGCAATCACTGGAAAACACCCTGAATTAGCCGGTGCACTTGATCCCTTTCCTTTGTTTGAAGATGGTGACTTTGATATCCCCAGTGTTTATCTAACAAAAGCAGAAGGCGAAAAAATATTAAATGAAAAAGGCAAAAAAATGAGTGTCTCCATTGAATCAAGCAGAATACCTTCTTTCGGCTATAACGTAATAGGTACAAAAAAAGGTTCGGTATCAGAACGAATCGTCATTTGTGCCCACTTGGACAGCAAAAAAGGAAGTCCAGGGGCTTTAGACAATGGCACAGGTTTGGGAGTTTTACTCCTGCTAGCCGACAAATTAACCAACTATCAAGGAAAGTATACCATTGAAATTGCAGCACTCAATGGGGAAGATTATTACACGAACCCCGGGCAAATGCTCTATCTAGAACAAAATCAAGATGCTTTCCAAAACATCCTATGGGCTGTTAATTGCGATGGTGCCGCTTATTATAAAGGGAAAACTTCATATTGTCCGTTTGAATTGAACGAAGAAATGCGCAAAGCAGTAGAAAAACACTTCACCGACAGAAATGGTTTTATAGAAGCAAAGAAATGGTATCAAGGTGATCACATGCTTTTCGTGATGAATGAAATCCCGAGCCTTGCCATCACTTCAGAATACTTCAATGAAGTTTCTTCGGAAATTGCTCATACACCCCAAGATACAATTGATAAAGTTAACTTTATTGAGATCAATCATATTGTCGATGCTTTGATCAATCTAATAAAAAGCCATTCTTCTTCATTAAAACAAATGTAAGTATAAATATTGGCAAAAATAGAAAAAATGAACCGATTATTAACCAAGCCGCATATACACTAACGTGAAGAACATTTGCCAATAAAGGAATCGACCCGTTTAGGTGTATCCAATTTCTTTTGTGTTCTCTATTTGTCGAAGACTCCTGTTGCCGAAAACCAAACCAATTAAACCAAAAACCCAACCAATAAAAGGGAAAACAATCACTGACAGGATTCCCATAGTTAATGAGATCACTGCCTTTGTATTGACCTGATGAGTCTCTTCCATAATATTGTCAACTCCTTAAGGCAAATTTAATTTATAACAATAACTCACAAGCTAAAATGAGAAAAATACACCTGCCAGTTCACACCAAGAAAGAACTTTTGTTCCGCTGACGGCTACAGAATAAAGGAAAAAATTATGCCAACACCCACCATCATGACGTTGGTAAAGCTATGCATGATCATGGGGTAATAGATGCTCCCAGATTTTTCGTAGCAATCTCCGTAAAGCAAGCCCAGGGCAATAGAATAGAGAACCTGGGGCAGGTGATAATGGGTCTCGAAGGGAGCAAAATTAAAGCCCACATGTGCAAGCCCGAAAATAATCGCCGCAATCATATTGACAGAACTCACTTTACCATTAAAAATCCTTCCCTTAATCAATTGCGCAAGCATAGTCATAGCAAAGGCCCGAAAGATAAGCTCTTCTGACGGACCGGACAGCAGCAATTGGAAACCCAACTGTCCAAAAATATTCGTGGCCGTCAAAGGATATCCAAATGGTTGAAAAAAGCTGGTAAGAATCACGATTGTATACATTGCCACCGTGTAGAGGCTGAAAATGATCACAAACAGCAAAAGATATTTCCTGCCCACCTCTTTGTCGCCCCACCCAAAGCCAAATTCCAGCGATTGAAACCAGCTTAACCCGGCCATTAGGATGAGAAAAATCAGCGCCTGGACAATATGATGCACAGAAACCCAGGCATACGAATCATCTGGATCAATAGATTGATAATTAAAAATATCGGCGACCAGCCCAGAGATCATAGGGATACCCAGCAGTAACACTGTCAAAAATAATACCCATAAAACACCTATTGTAATTTTAATTTCATCTCTCTCCTGTCTTTTTTCTCTCGTATGCTATTGCAAGAAGATATTCCCCACCTATTTATTTACGAAAAATTGTAGCAGAGAACCCACTGCTTTGGCTGTGGGAGTATGTCAAGGTAAATGTAATGCTGCTTCAATTAAAAAAACCTGCCCGGTTAACCAGGCAGGCACCAAAGTCATCCTTTTGGGAAACCAGATTACTATTTCCTATCAAAGCCTTATACCACTCATTTCCCACTATACTATATATCCTTCTTTTTTTAAAAAAAGAAAATTTTTCCATTAATAGTTTGTATAATTATACCATGTAATTATTTGATACGCAATAATGCCATTGGTTTGATGTGCGTGGCTTAATATATAGGGGTGGTCAAATACTGTGGTTTTGATTGTCCTAATTCCGCTGCTTATGCCAATATTTTCTTGAAAACAATTATAAGCAACACCTTTATTAACACATTTTGAGATCAAAATGTTGCCACACATCTTTTTAACCCATAGTATTACTTCACAAGTTTTCTTCAATAAACTTAATGGTATCTTCTGTCCCATTTTCCAAATTAATTTTGGCACCTATATTAACAGCATTCTCCCTCAACTTTTTTTCATTTTTGAGTGTTTCTATTCTACCTGAAAACGCCTTTATAGACATATCCCTTTCCCTAAGTGGCGCTGTAGCAACTCCGATATCCAACATGTATTTTGCCCAAAAAGGTTGGTCAGCCGAAAACGGACAAATAATCATGGGTCTACCAGCTTTCAATGCAGCAGCAGTTGTGCCCGCTCCACCATGATGAATAACGCCTGCTGTTTTTGGGAATAACCAAGCATGAGGCACAAATTCGATTGTTAAAATATGAGAATTGACATCCTCAATGTGCATCCCACTCCATCCTGAGATAAATATCCCACGTTGACCAGTTTTTCTTAATGCTTCTGTGAGCATTTCTTTAACCCGATCGGGATATTTTAATGGCATACTGCTGAAACTTATTGCAATTGGAGGTGCTCCATCTTCCAAAAAACGTAATAATTCCACAGAAGACTCCCATTCTTTTCTTTCTTCTAAGAACCAGAACCCTGCCATTGAAACGTTCCCTTTCCAATTTTCATCATATGGAATTACAGTAGGACTACATCCATATAATATTGGTATGGGTTTTCCATTGAGCACTAGGTCATTAGTGAATATAGAACGTTTATTTGATAGCCCAAGAGTTTCTTTACGCCACTTGTTTATAATCTTTAAAAAACTAACCATCAATAACCGGTTTAGTTTAAAGCTCATTTTATTAAGTATGCCATTATTAAAACTTACTGGCAATGCAGGATTCGTAAAAATATGAGTAGGGGCAATAATGGGAATTGGGTGAGCCATAAAAACAGGTATGCCCAATTTCTCAGCTATGTCGTAGCCTCCAAATGCTTTAGGGTTGTAAATTAGGACATCTGCGTCTTTAGATCCCTCCCACAAATCTTCTAGCATTCTTTTCATCATAGGCATTATTAATGTTTTCATATTTCTTATTATTTCTACTGGATTCCCCCTCATCATTTTTTTGCCTTCTTCAGATTGGGTTAGTTCAAGATAATCAATTCTCACTGGAAAAAAAGCTACTCCATTGTCTTCAACAAACGTTCTAAAATTTTCTCCAGTACAAATGGTTACATTATAATTTTGTCTTTTTAATGCTTTCCCTAGTGCTACAAAAGGCTGAACGTCTCCTAGTGTCCCCATGGTTAAAATTTTTATTTTCATAAGCTACCTCCCACGGAAGTATGGAATTATTTAACCATTAAGATTGTTTACCTAAAATAAAATGCTCACCATACTAAGAAGATGAATGCAACGCATAAAACATATGATAAGCAATAATCGAGCCGAGATCTCTTTCATAAAAAGTACGATAACCTAATCGCTCATATAGGATTTTATTTTTTTCGTCACTAGTAAACAAATAAACGCCAGAAATACCACTTTTTGTGAAACCTTCATTCTCAAAAGCATCACCAACCACTTGGGCCGCTTCTGATATCTTTTCTGCTGGTAAATTGATAATTTCCATGTTTATCATCCCCTCTATATACTTTTAAAATCAAATAGTTCACCTTTTAAATCTGTTTATTTATACGTCCGAAGCTGCTGAGCGTTGTTTTGTTTAAAACTATTTTACTCGAAAATTGAACTTTTTGACACAAAAAATTTGTTTTT
>CAZARY010000102.1:4882-8152 GCA_964487675.1 uncultured Clostridia bacterium
ACAATTGAATTTGCGGCAGTAATGATCGCTGCTATTTTTGTCGTGCAGCTTTTAGTGTTCATCTTTTCTTTCAACTACTATGAAAAACGTGGTGATGCCTGATGGAAAAAATCAAGCTTAAAACGAGAATAAAAGAACTCCGCGCCCGGTATGAATTGACCCAGGAAGATCTTGCAAAAAAGGTCAATGTAAGACGCGAAACAATTGGTCACATAGAAAACAATAAATATAATTTGTCATTAATTCTAGCCTATAAGATATCTAGGGCTTTAAACAGTACAATCGAAGAAATATTCATATTCGATGAAGCATAACATTTAATGCGTACCCATTTCTTGATTCTGACTATCAAGTTAAATCAGCAAAGCCATGAGCAAAAGTATTGCAACACCAAATGCAGCAATGATTCTGGTTTAACTTGATAGGCGATATTATTAAATATTGCCGATTAAGCAGGAAAAATTTTTTCAACATCTAACAAGTAAATAACAAGAATTAGCCAGGTTTAGGAGGTTAAAACGGTGAACAGCATTGATCTAAATTGCGATATGGGAGAAAGTTTTGGCGTTTATAAGCTGGGCTTGGATGAAGAAATAATAAAGTATATATCCTCTGTAAATATTGCGTGCGGGTTCCATGCCGGAGATCCCCAGGTTATGAACTCTACCGTCAGATTAGCGAAAGCACATGGTGTATGGGTGGGTGCGCACCCTGGGTTTAACGACCTAATTGGATTTGGCAGGCGAAACATCGATATCTCCCCTGAGGACCTGGTGAACGAAATCATTTACCAAATTGGCGCTATCAAGGGTTTTTGTCACGCTAATGGTGTTGAGTTGGCTCATGTAAAGCCCCACGGCGCTCTGAACAATACGGCAAGTGTAAATGAACAGCTCGCAAGCGCGATCGTTAAGGGGATTAAGCTGGTGGATCCGGCATTGACATTTATTGCTTTAGCCGGTTCTAAAATGGAACAGGTGGGTACAGCAGCAGGATTGACCGTTGCGAGAGAAGCTTTTGCAGATCGCGCCTATAATGCCGATGGTACCCTGGTGTCGAGAAAAGAAGCAGGTGCTGTTTTACATGACCGTAAAGCAATCACCGAACGCGTAGTTCGGATGGTTACGGAAGGAAAGGTTAAAACAAAAGAAGGAAAAGATTTAGAAATAAATCCCGATACCATCTGTGTACACGGGGATAATCCAGAAGCTGTTGAACTAGTAAAAAATATAAAAAGGGTGTTAAACGACCAGGGTATAAAAGTAGCACCATTCAATACAAATGGCAGGCATTAAGCGCTCAAGCTAATCAAACACAAACTTTTTAATTTACGTCGCTTCGGAGAATGTATAAATAAACTTTAGCGTACCGCCACCGAGAACTTGTGAGGAGGCATAAAATTGGCAGAAGTTGAGGAATTTCGGGTGTTGCCCGCAGGCGACCAGGCTGTTGTGATCGAATTCGAAAATCAAATTTCGGCCGAAACTAATGCAAAAGTAAGGGCTGCGGATCATCACTTGTCTGTGGTGAGCAGATTGGAAGGGCTTTTTGAAATAGTGCCCGCCTATCGTTCGTTATTAATCTATTACGATCCAGAAGTTTGGACTTTCAAGCAACTTAAAAATGAGCTCGCCGAAATACCCGGTCACCTTCAAAAAGCAGAAATGCCCACCCCAGCCACGCTGGAAGTTCCCGTGGTATATGGAGGAGAATACGGCCCCGATTTGGAATATGTAGCCGATTACAATTATTTGACACCTGAACAAGTAATTGAAATACACTATTCCCGAACTTATCTGATTTATATGCTGGGCTTTGTACCTGGTTTTGCGTATCTGGGCGGAATGTCGGATAAAATCGCCACACCCAGGTTAAAAAACCCGCGGTCTAAGATTCCCCAAGGTTCTGTAGGCATTGCCGGAAGTCAAACCGGGGTATATCCTATTGAAAGTCCGGGCGGATGGCAGTTGATTGGAAGAACCCCATTAAAGTTTTATGACCCGGAAGAAAAAGATCCATTTTTGCCTAAACCCGGCAATTATCTGCGCTTTTATCCTATAACTGAGAAAGATTATGTTAGCTATACACGGTCATATAACTAATCAAATCAACTGCTTTTCTACAACGTCTTTTGCATGAACTTTTTCATGAACTTTTGCTTTAACTTTCTCGTTAATTTTGTGCATTGATTCAAAGCACAAATAAAGAGACACAAAAAAGTTTAATGTGTTTTGATCTTTTTCTAGCTTGTCTAAATGTGAGGGGTTGTTATGGAAGCTTTCAAAATTTTAGATCCGGGCCTGTTTGCAACAATACAAGACAGGGGAAGATTCGGTTATCAACGTTACGGGATGCCGCCAGCGGGCGTTATGGATGAACCTGCTTTTATTTTGGGAAACACCCTCTTAGGCAATGAAAGTAATGCAGCGGCAATTGAATTCACCTTAAAAGGGCCGACTATAGAAGTTTTAAACGAGCTAAAAGCATCGATTACCGGTGGAATTTGTAAATTCTTTGTCAATGGTGCTTTGCAGCCCCTGTATGCTCCTGTAGATCTGTTCCCGGGGGACAGGGTGAATTTTTCCTTTATTTCAGAAGGTATTCGAGGATACCTGTGTATTTCTGGTGGGGTTGATGCCCCACAGGTAATGGGAAGCCGGGCCACTTATCTGCGCGGTCGGGTGGGTGGAATAGCCGGCAGAAACCTGGAAAAGGGCGATATCGTGCATTTGCGCTCCAATCAAACACACAATGAATGTGCCCCGCTCCCCTCGAAAAAATGGCCCCGGTATAGCCCCCCCTTTCAAGTTGATGTGATAATGGGACCGCAGGATGATTATTTTACCGGGGAAGCCATTAACACGTTTTTAAATCGAGATTTCAAAATAAGCGAAGCTGCAGACAGAATGGGTTATAGGTTGGAAGGACCGGAAATTGTACACAAGGAAACGTCTGATATTATTTCTGATGGTATCCCCCTTGGCGGGATTCAAGTACCCGGCCACGGGCAGCCCATTATCATGATGAAAGATCGCCAAACTACGGGCGGTTATCCCAAGATAGCTACTGCTGCTTCATACGACATATATAAATTAGGGCAGGCCAAACCTGGAGACATTGTCAATTTTAACAAGGTTACTTTAGAGGAAGTCGAAAAAAGGAAAAAGCATATAGACAACTGGCTGAACAACCTGATCGAAACCATTGAAAAACCCGTTCAAAGCAAATCCACATTCAAAATTCACATTGCACAAAAATCTTACAAAGTAA
>CAZARY010000103.1:0-8078 GCA_964487675.1 uncultured Clostridia bacterium
AAGATATAGGTTACAATCCTGATGTGATTATCATGGAACCTTTGTTAGCCTATCCTCGAGACTTTATCAAAAAAGCTGGAATTATCAAAGGCAATAATTCCTGGCTCTATGCTTTGGATGTAATTAGGAGATGCTGGATGAAATTAGTTGCTCTAGATGATCTAGAAATGGCTGTCAGTCGTATCAGGCCATATGAATTGAGGCATGGAGAAACAACCAGGCGATTTCGAACGTGCCTTGAGATGATGGAAGAGCCTAAGAAAGCTGCTGACATCAAGGAAGCTCGCCATGAAGCTTTAAAATATTTGGAAGGCATTGAAAGAGTCCCACGGCCAGAGAATCCGATCAAAATTGGCGTAGTAGGAGAAATATATGTGGTTTTAGAACCTTTTATTAATGTAGATATAGAAAAAATTTTAGGAGAGCTTGGTGCCGAAGTGGAACGCTCTACTTATCTTACTAACTGGACCCGGTCAAACACTTTTGTGGATGGAGAAAAAGATGTAAAAAAGTTGGCACGCCCTTATCTGGATCAATTAATTGGCGGCCACGGCCAAAGCAGTATTGGGGACGTCATTAAATTTGCGAAGCGGGGATTTGATGGCGTGGTCCACTTGGCTCCTTTTACCTGTATTCCTGAAATCGTGGCTAAGAGCATCATGCCGCAAGTGAGCAAAGATTATAACATCCCTGTGATCACTTTATTTTTGGATGAACAAACGGGAAAAGCAGGCATAAAAACTCGTATGGAAGCGTTTATTGATTTAATCAGAAAGAAACGAATGAGAGAGGTGAGCTGAATGAGCGGCATATATCTAGGCGTTGACGTGGGTTCTGTCAGTACAAATTTTGTGGCGCTGAATGCGGAAAAACAAGTGTTGACCAGCAGGTATTTAAGGACAAGGGGCAGACCCATTGAGGCCATACAGACTGGATTACGAGGCATTCATCAGGAGCTTGGAGAGGTAGAAGTAAAAGGGATCGGGAGCACTGGAAGTGCTCGTACCCTTGCCGGTGTTATTTTGGGAGCTGACACGGTTAAGAATGAAATCACCGCCCATGCGGTTGCAGCGTCACTCGAAGTACCTGATGTAAGAACTGTTCTGGAGATCGGGGGTCAAGATTCTAAGATAACCATTTTACGCGAAGGGGTCGTAGTGGATTTTGCCATGAATACGGTTTGTGCTGCTGGTACAGGATCTTTTTTAGATCATCAATCCGAGCGTTTGGGGGTTCCCATAGAACAGTTTGGTGAAAAAGCACTTCAATCAGTTAATCCCGTGAGAATAGCCGGTCGATGCTCGGTTTTTGCAGAATCAGATATGATCCACAAGCAGCAGATGGGCCATGATTTGGAAGATATTATAAAAGGATTAAGCGAAGCCCTGGTTAGAAACTATTTAAACAACGTGGGAAAAGGGAAAGAAATTTTATCACCGGTGGTATTCCAAGGAGGAGTGGCGGCCAATCGCGGCATTAAAGCCGCTTTTGAAAAAGAACTTGGTGTGGAAGTTATCGTGCCCAAACATTTCAGCATTATGGGAGCCATTGGAGCGGCTATTTTAGCCCAGGAAACAGTACAAGATGGAACAACGAGATTTCGAGGTTTTAAAGCAAGCGAACTATCCTACGAAGCAACTAGCTTTGAGTGCAATGGTTGCCCAAATATGTGCGAGATAGTTAATATCAAAAGCGAAGGAGAAATCTTAGCGCGATGGGGTGGAAGATGCGAAAAATGGGAAGTAGTGGAGAGAATTCCCGTAAGCCAGTAAACACAATAGGGGTTAATCTCGACGGGATTGCTCTGAGCAATCCCGTTATTTTAGCACCTATGGCTGGTGTTACGGATTACCCATTCCGAAAAATTGCTGCAGAATTTGAGCCTGGTTTAATGTGTGGGGAAATGGTTAGCGCTAAAGGGCTTTTATATGAAAATAAGAAAACCAGTAATATGATTGCCCATCACAATCAAGGCATCCCATACTCTCAACAGCTTTTTGGGAGCAGTCCCAAAATTATGGCAAAAGCTGCGAAAAAACTTGAACAAATGGGCGTTGATGTAATTGACATAAACATGGGTTGCCCGGCGCCCAAAATTGTCGGAAATGGTGAGGGCGCTGCGTTATTAAGAACCCCTGGGTTGGCATTGGAAATTGTAAGGCAAGTCACTGAAAATGTTCAACTTCCTGTCACTGTGAAACTACGGAAAGGGTTTAATCGTGGAGCGGAAGACGCTGGAGAATTAGCCATAAAGCTCCAAGAAGAAAAGATAACCGCATTAGTTATCCACGGCAGGACCCGAGAGGATTATTACAGTGGGCGGGTAGATTGGGATTTTATAAAGACCCTGGCTTCCGAATTAAAGATACCTGTGATAGGGAATGGCGATCTTTTCAGCCCGAAAGCGGCATCCATAGCTTTGAAGAAAACAGGTTGTGTCGGCGTGATGATTGGAAGAGGAACCATGGGCAATCCCTGGCTGCTTAAACGTACAAGAGAATATTTAGAGACGGGGAAAATTCTTTCCCAACCAGGCGTTTCCGGAATAAGAGATACCTTGAAAAAGCACTATAATGAAGCCCTAGAGTACTATGGTGTCGAGCAGGGCGTAAAAATAATGCGAAAGCAGCTCACCTGGTACTTGAGAGGGATGCCTCACAATTCAAAAGTAAAAAACAAGGTGCTTGGTCAAGAGGACCCAGAAAAGGTGTGGGGGATATTGAACAATTTTTTTTCCTGGTTAGAAGAATAAATACATAGATATAAAAAAACCCGGCTCAGCCGGGTTTTTTGTTTGCATTGGAAAATATAATTTTGTAAAATATAGCCACAAACTTGTGTACAAAGTGTGCACAAAAACCAAAGTAAATAGTGATCCGTCCCTGTGGCTTCCTTTGGGGGTTTACTTGTTTTATTTTCAGAGGAGGTGAGAAATATGATGGGCAGCAGCTTTTTCCGGATAGGGGAAAAGTTGATCAATATACATAAAATAGACGATAAAGTCAGGGAAATTTTAAAGTTAAGAGCTCATGGCTACAGCCAGGGTGAGACTAGTAAAAAAGCGGATGTGGACCGGACTTTCATTTCCCGGCTGGAGCGTTTGGGTGAGGTAAAAAAAGGCAGTAAAGTAGCTGTTATCGGTTTTCCTATAAAAAACAAAGATGAACTCAATGAATTATGTGCCCAATACAATGTGGAGCACATAATGCTGATGACAGAAAAAGAGCGCTGGGACTGGGTGAGAAACAGTTCAGGGGAAAAGCTTATTAACCGGATCATGGAAATGGTCCATGAGCTACAAGAATACGATATTATTATAGTACTGGGGTCGAGCTACCGAATAAATCTAATAAAAGCGTTTTTAAGAAAAGAAGTGATAGGGTTAGAAATTGGGAATTCACCTATACAAGAAGATGTATACTTGAAACCAGGAAAGCTGCAGCAAATATTAGAAGAAGTGACCCTCCAGGATGACACTAAAGAGGAGTGAGCAAAATGAAAAAGGTTGTGAGTGTTAGCCTTGGTTCGTCAAAACGCGACCACAGGGTAGAGCATAGCTTTTTAGGTGAAAAATTTATTATAGAAAGAATAGGAACAGATGGAGACCTCAATCAAATGAAAGACCATATTAAGACGCTAGATGGGAAGGTAGATGCTTTCGGGCTAGGGGGTATGGATTTATATCTTTGTATCGGTAAAAGAAAATATATGTTAAAAGATGCAGAAGAAGTGGTTCGGTGTGCTCAAAAAACGCCAATTGTGGATGGGAGTGGGTTGAAAAATTGCTTGGAGAAAAAATCATTGGAGATTTTGGAACATGAATGGAATTTGATTTCTAGTGCTAAAAGAGTTCTGCTAGTGAGCGCAATGGATCGATATGGAATGGCTGAAAGCCTGGAAAGAATGGCCAATGAGGTGGTATATGGTGATGTCATCTTTAGCCTGGGATTGCCTGTACCGCTAAGATCTTTGAAAACCCTAGAGAAAATTGCATGGGCGGCCATGCCAGTGGTACGCTTGCTCCCATTTAGTTATATTTATTCTTCTGGAAACCCCAAAAGAAATAAAGGGGAGAAGTTTTGGCGTTACTACCAAGAAGCCGATATTATATGTGGAGACTTTCATTATATTAATCAATATATGCCTCCTGAACTACCGGAAAAAACAATTATAACAAATACCACAACTAAAGAAGATGTGATTGAATTAAAAAAACGGGGCGTCAACACGCTGATCACCACTACACCCTCTTTTCGCGGGCGTTCTTTTGGAGCAAATGTGATGGAGGCTCTTTTAGTGGCACTTAAAGGCGATGATCAAGCGCTTGCTCAAGAAGAATATGAATCGCTTTTGGACCAACTTGATTTTGTCCCGAATATTATTTTTTCAAATGGATTATATAAGATAAGGCGGACAATTTAGATGGAAAAAAGTATGAATCATCAAAAAACGAGCGGTGATTAACTTTATCATAATTCAAATGTCATATAATATAACAGACTTGTTAACCCAAGGGGGGTTATTGTATGGAAAGCTTTGCATTCATTCTCCATCCTATAAAACACAGCGATATTTTAAGAAAGTTTCCTTTTTTTAAATATTGTCCGGAAAAATTTTTAAAAGAAGTTTTTCGCCGGTTTCCACCTTTTAAAGTCTCCCAGATAGAAGGGGTAGAAAGTCCATACAACAGAGCGGGCGGCTGGTTTGTTGCATGTCCACTTTCTAGTGACCAGATGTTGAACCTGCCCCGCCATTATGTATTAAATAAGATTATTCAAGCTGGCAGTAAAGCCGAATCTTTAGGGGCAAAAGTAGTTGGATTGGGGGCGTTAGCAGCAGTTGTGGGTGACGCTGGTATTACGGTGTCGCAAAATTTAAATATACCGGTTACCACTGGGAATAGTTATACGGTAGCCACTGCTTATCAAGGTGCAAGGGAGGCTGCCAACAAGTTGGGGTTGGAGTTAGCAGACTCCCGTGTTTCTGTGCTTGGGGCCACAGGTTCTATAGGAAAAGTCATTGCCAAAAAAGCGGCCCGAGAAACAGAAGCCATTACCCTTATGGGTCGAAACCTTGACAAACTAGAAAGTATTGCCCAACAGATTTATCAAGACAATAAAGTGACGCCCCGGGTGACCAATGATATTGAACAGGGGGTAGAAGATGCAGATGTTGTTTTTGCTGTTTCTGGTTCAGATGAGGCGCTTATTCGAGGCGATGAACTTAAGCCAGGGGCCGTTGTATGTGACGTAGCACGTCCCCGGGATGTTTCTTATAAGGTGGCCAAAAATAGGGAGGATGTGTTAGTGATTGAAGGTGGAGTTGTAGAGGTCCCAGGAAATGTGGAATTTAATTTTAATTTTGGTTTCCCTCCGAAGATGGCGTATGCGTGTATGGCTGAAACCATGATATTGGCATTGGAACAAAGATATGAAAGCTATACCTTGGGAAGGGAATTAACCCTCTCTCAGGTGGATGAGATTGATAAATTAGCAGAAAAACATGGATTTAAATTGGCTGGCCTGAGAAGCTTTGAAAAGCCTTTAAGTGAGGATAAAATCAAAAAAGTCAAAGAAAAAACCCGGGACCAGAAGAAATATGCGCTCAGGATGGGATGAAAATCTTGGGCAAAAATTGGGATTAAAGATTGGAGGAAGTTTGAAGCGGTGAAAAAGGAAGAATTCTGTCTTTTTTCCGGATTTTGTTTGACAAAATGGGGACTGTGGTTTAAAATAGAGCAAAATTTACTGTAAAGGGTGATGTCCGCACCAGGTTTAAAAAATTTTATACAAAATATTTTTGTTGTATTTTTTTTTGAACAGCTTTAAACAATTATATGTTTCAAACTAAATTTGAGAAAGTGAGGCGCATAAAATGAATAAAAATGAAATAGAAACCCAAAACATTAATCATAAAGAAGAGGTATTAACCAGAGAAGGTTACAAGAAATTGGAGAATGAATTAGAATACTTGACCACAGTAAAAAGAAAGGAAGTGTCAGAAAGAATTAAAGAAGCCCTTGCTTTTGGGGATATTAGCGAAAACAGCGAATACGACGATGCCAAAAACGAACAGGCTTTTGTAGAAGGAAGAATAAACAAACTGAAAAATATGCTCAGAAACGCTCGCATTATTGACAAGGAAGATCAAGACAATAAAGTGGTATCGGTGGGCAACAGCGTTTTATTAAAAGATTTAGGAGAAAATGAAAAGGTTGAGTTCACCATAGTGGGTTCTGCTGAAACCAACCCCGAAGAACAGAAAATTTCCAATGAATCTCCAGTAGGAGAAGCCATTTTGGGAAAACAAGTAGGAGAGGTCGTTGAAGTAAAAGTTCCGGATGGAACAGTAGAATATGAAATAATGGACATAAATTAATTCAATTTACAGCTGGTGGCTTCAAGGTAAATTTATATACAATTGTAAGCGCTATAATCTCTTGGCAAGATAGAGACCAAAGTTAGATATTGAAAAGGGGTGGGAAAAATGAATCAAGATGAACAGCATGAACTGATCCAAGTTAGAAAAGAAAAAGCTGAACAACTGGAAGCAAAAGGAATGAGTCCTTATAATGACAAATTTCCCCCTACTCATCTTACGCAGGATATTTTAGATCATCACGAAACCTTACAAGAGCAAGAAGCAGTGGTGAAGTTATCAGGGCGAATTATGGCAAAGAGAGGTCACGGCAAAGCTGGGTTTGCCAATTTACAGGATTCCAGCGGACAGATTCAGATTTACACGCGAATAGATAATGTAGGAGAAGCCAAATATGAACTCTATAGAGAACTGGATATAGGTGATATTATTGGAGTAGAAGGCACCATTTTTGTTACCAGAAAAGGCGAAGTCACTGTTTCTGTGCGGGATTTTAAATTACTGAGCAAATCTCTGCGCCCTTTACCGGAAAAATGGCATGGATTAAAAGATGTGGATTTGCGCTATCGACAGCGCTATTTGGATTTGATCATGAATCCCAGTGTCCAAGAAACTTTTATCATACGCAGCAAAATCATCAAAGAATTAAGAAACTATTTAGAGGGCATTGGTTTTTTGGAAATGGAAACCCCTACCTTGCATACTATACCAGGGGGCGCTAATGCTAGGCCATTTAAAACCTACCATAATACCCTGGAAATGAAATTATATATGAGAATTGCCACGGAACTGCATTTGAAAAGATTAATCGTCGGTGGATTTGACAAAGTATATGAACTGGGTAGAATATTCCGAAATGAAGGCATATCAACAAAGCATAATCCGGAATTTACTTCAATAGAATTGTATCAGGCCAACACTGACTACTACGATATGATGGAACTTACGGAAAACATGCTGTACAATATGGTGAAAAATATTTTTGGTAGGCCTGTGGTTAACTATCAGGGGGTGGAACTTGACTTTACCCCTCCATGGCCGAGAAAGACAATGATTCAGGTGGTTGCAGAAGAAACTGGTCTAGATTTCACGCAGTTCAAAACGGGTGAAGAAGCCCAAGATTTGGCAGAGGAAATTGGAATAGAAATGGAAGCAGCGACCCCTACTTGGGGAGAAGTGTTAAATGCTGTGTTTGAAGAGAAAATTGAACATAAATTAATCCAGCCGATATTTATACTGGATTATCCCATAGAAGTATCTCCTTTGGCCAAAAAGCATGAAGAAGATGAGAGACTCACTTATAGATTTGAAGGGTTTATTTGGGGAAGCGAGATAGCGAATGCATTTAGCGAGCTTAATGACCCGAGGGACCAAAGGAGCAGGTTTGAAGCCCAGGTGGAAAAGAGGGAAGCCGGCGATGAAGAAGCTCACATGATGGATGAAGATTTTATTCAAGCACTAGAATACGGTATGCCTCCTACAGGGGGCTTGGGAATTGGCATAGATAGGTTGGTTATGTATTTAACGGATTCTACTTCTATAAGAGATGTGATTCTCTTTCCCACTATGCGTCCCAAAGAATAGGTGGTAAACAGAGGTCAATAAAAGAACTTTGAGTGGGAATGGGTTTTTATGAAATTAGACTAAAGAAGTTTAAAAAATGGAATTATCCACCTTGAAAAATACATCAAACTATGGTA
>CAZARY010000104.1:0-8019 GCA_964487675.1 uncultured Clostridia bacterium
AAATAAATGAGGAGTATATTCGCTATGTCAGCTTCCACGATACTTTAACCGACGTTTATAACCGGTATTATTTAGAAGAAGAAATCAAAAGGCTGGATACGCCGCGCCAGCTGCCTATAACCGTTATCATGGTGGATGTGAACGGATTGAAACTGGTGAATGATACTTTTGGGCACGCGGTTGGTGATGAAATGCTCCAAAAAGCGGCTGATATTATAAAAAATACTTGTCGGGAAGAAGATATAGTCGCCCGTTGGGGCGGGGACGAATTTGTGATTTTACTGCCGCAAACCGATGAAGACCAAATAGAGCGCATTCAAAACAGATTAAAAACAAACAGCCAGGGTGTGTATGTGAGAGATGTTCCTGTTTCTATTGCTCTGGGGAGTGGTACAAAAAGCGACAGCGAAGGCAATATAGAAAAAACGCTAAAAATTGCAGAAGAGAATATGTATAAGCAGAAATTAGCAGAAAGTGAGCAGGTCAAAGGCGCTATTTTAAAAACACTAATGCGGAGCCTCCAGGCCAAAAGCTTCGAATCAGAGGCGCACACCCAGAACATGCTGAGGATGGCCTGGAAAATAGGCGAAAAGCTGGAACTCCAAGATACGGAACTCCAGCGACTGCGTTTGCTTGTTACCTTTCATGATATTGGTATGATACACATACCTGGGGACATACTCACCAAAGAAGGTTTTTTAACTGAAGTAGAGTGGAAAGAGATCAAAAAACATCCTGAAATCGGCTACAGGATTGCGCGGGCAACGGATGAATATGCTCATGTGGCAGAAGATATCTTGGCCCACCATGAAAGATGGGACGGGCTGGGCTACCCCCGTGGCTTAAAGGAAAGCGACATCCCTTTGCTGGCCCGGATCACTGCTATTGTTGACGCGTATGATGTTATGTTAAATGGTCGACCTTACAATCCAGCTAAAGATCAGGAGCAAATCATTCATGAGTTGAAGCATTGCGCTGGGACGCAATTCGATCCTAAACTGGTAGACATATTTGTTGCCTTACTGGAGAATGACAGTGAGTAGGAGTGAGTTTGCGGTTTCTGTCTTGTGTGACAATATCAAAAGATAATTATACAAATAACCAAAAGGTTTATTAAAAGCTGTTTATGGAGCAACTTATGGATTACATGGGCAGCTTTTGGGTTGTTGACGTAACAAATTGATTGGTTTATACTATATATGAGTATATAATCATATAATTATTAAATGAAAAGGAGGCATAGCCATGGAAATTAAAGTAATGGGCCCAGGGTGTATGAACTGTGAAACACTATATAATCGGGTGAAAGAAGTGCTTGCTGAAAAAGGGGTGGATGCCAATGTTGATAAGGTTACGGATATGAATGAAATCACCAATGCAGGTATACTCATGACCCCGGGGTTGGTTATTGACGGAGAAGTGAAAGTTTCCGGAAAAGTTCCTTCAAAAGAAGAGATTAGTGAGATTATTGATTAAATCCGGCCCGCACACTCGTGACTTTAGTCATGAGTTAGGGGGGCAGCTAGAAGCTCGCGACTTTAGTCGTGAGTAGTTCAAACGGTCAAGAATCTATATTGGGTATTGCCTGCAGCATTTTTGGAGGGGAGGGAGATGACTTCCTCCTTTTGCTTATAACAGAGGTGAAGGACTATGAAAGACAACGTACGAAAATTAACCGTATTGATTGCCATATTTCTTGGAGCCTATTTCATTCCTTTTGAAAGCCAGTACATCAGGGATGCAATTATGGAAGCTTTTTTATTGCTTCAGTATTATGCTCAAGAACACGTGCTGACGTGTTTAATCCCGGCGTTTTTTATCGCAGGTGCAATAGCGAATTTTGTTTCTCAAGGGGCTGTCCTTAAGTACTTTGGGGCGGAGGCTAAAAAATGGCTGTCTTATTCAGTGGCATCAGTTTCTGGGATTCTTTTGGCCGTTTGTTCTTGTACGATATTGCCGTTATTTGCGGGGATCTATAAAAGGGGTGCCGGCATTGGCCCGGCCATTGCGTTTTTGTATTCAGGACCTGCAATCAATTTGCTTGCCATTGTGCTAACAGCTCGCGTGCTTGGTCCAGAGCTGGGCATTGCCAGGGCGGTTGGTGCTGTCATTTTTGCGGTGGTTATCGGGGTTTTAATGGCCATAATTTTTAATCGAGAAGATCGGGAAAGGTCCCCTCAATCCTTTGAGATAGGGGCAGAAACAGAAACTCGGACCCCGGTGCAAAATTTATTATATTTTGGTGTTATGGTGGTTCTTCTCTTACTGCTGACGATGGAACCAGATGACCCCACAGGCATTTTGGCTCTTATCTTTGCAGCCAGGGGGTATCTAGTCATCGGGTTCTTGATCGTTTTAGGCATTATATTGACTTTTTGGTTCAACAGGCAAGAGCGGGTTTCCTGGGTTGAAACCACCTGGAGGTTTGCGCAGCAAATTTTTCCACTGCTATTTGTTGGTGTGTTTGTGGCAGGCCTGTTAATGGGGCGGCCTGGCAGTGGCGCCGGGTTGATTCCGGCGCAGTATATTGAAGCGCTGGTCGGCGGCAATTCTCTACAGGCAAATTTCACGGCTTCGATTATCGGTGCGTTTATGTACTTTGCAACTTTGACAGAAGTGCCTATTTTGGAAGGACTTATTGGGTCAGGAATGGGCAGTGGTCCAGCCCTGAGCTTACTTTTAGCAGGACCAGCTTTAAGTTTGCCCAATATGCTGGTTATCCGAAGCGTTTTAGGCACTAAAAAGACCGCTGTATTTATTGTGCTGGTTATAATTATGGCTACTTTCACAGGCTTGATTTATGGGAATTTCTTTTAGCATTTTATCAAAAATAAAAGGGAAAATAAGAGGTGAAAAGAAATGGATGAGACAAGAATCAATAAGGCTTTTAAAGCGTTAGGGGAACCCACCCGCTTCAAAATCGTAAAATTGCTGTCTCAACAGAGCATGTGCGTTTGCGAATTGAGTGAGGTGCTTGATATGCACCAACCCAGGATCTCTCAACACCTGCGAATTTTGAAAGAAGCGGATCTGGTAATGGAAAACCGGCAGGGTTTTTGGACGTACTATGAATTAAATAGGGAAGAAATTAGAACCATATTAAATGGTTTTAGCAAGTTTTTAGATGTAAATATTGCAGCATTAAATGGATACGAAGAAATTCACAATAGGTTGATGAACCTGTCTTCTTCTCCGGAAAAACCCAAAGGAAATAAGGTTGGGAAAGCAAGCAAATCGTAGTATAACTAACATTTTTATTCACCTATAAATATAGAGAGTTTCAAATTATGGTCGAGGGTTTAAATACCACCCTCTTATTTTAGGCTTATTTGAGCAATTCAATTGCTTTGATTCTAGTATAAAAATTTTAGCTGCTGAAAATTCAAGGAGCTTTTCCAATACATTTTAAGTATGGTTTTGCAAAATTAAAAATTTTGATAAAATCATTATCACATACGAACTGATTCAGTTGGGCGTCCCCATGAGGGCCAATACGCGAGGACGGGTGTAGTATAAGGAGAGGCTAACCCCGTTTATAACCGGGAACTAGATATAGGTGGTATTACAAAGCAGACGCTATATAAGAATTGTACCCGACTTTTCTTGTCATACTGGTACAAGCCCGATAGAGCTCATATTAATAGTATCCATCCAAATAAATGGCATTGCCCCCGATTCATTTAAATAGAATGTATCCAAACTTTGTTAAAAGTTTCATAATTATAAAGAGGAGGTTTGATAACAATGGCGAAGATTAAAGTCGCGGTAGTAGGATTTGGTAACGTGGGACAGTATGCTTTAAAAGCAGTGGTGGATGCCCCCGATATGGAGGTGAGTGGGATCGTTGTCAAAGAAAAATACCTAGCGTCCACGCGGAAATACAATCCAGATTTTCCAGTGGTCACGCAAATTGAAGAATTGCAAGAAACGGATGTGGCACTCCTGAGTATCCCTTCCCTATCGATCCCTGATTATGCATCACAGCTTTTAACGCAGGGCATTTCTACAGTGGACAGCTTTGATTTACACGGGGATCCCATTATAAATTTAAAGCAAAAGTTAAATAAAGCTGCTTTGCAAGGTGACACCGTTTCGATCTCAGCTGCAGGGTGGGATCCTGGAACGAACTCCCTTATGCGGGCCATTTTTCAAGTGATTGCGCCTTCCGGTGTCACCCATACAAATTTTGGGCCTGGTATGAGTATGGGTCATTCCGTTGGGGCCAAAAAAGTCGACGGGATAAAGCGGGCCCTTTCGGTGACCAATCCTAAAGGCTTGGGAGCTCACGCTCGGGAGCTTTATGTTGAACTGGAAGAAGGTTATGAGCTGGCACAGGTGGAAAAAGACTTGAGACAAACGGAGTACTTCAAGGACAGTGACCTTCAGCTTTACCAGGTAGAAAATATCGATACTTACTTGGATTACGGTCACGGGGTCGACTTACAGCGCAAAGGAGTGGCTTCGGGAACCCATAACCAACTGATGAGATTTGACATGCGAATTACCAATCCGGCGGTGACTGCCCAGGTAATGGCTACTTCGGCCAGGGCTGCCGTGAAACAGAACCCGGGACATTATTATCTCCTGGAAGTCCCATTGATAGATATGCTGATCGGGGAGCGGGAGGAAAACCTACACGCATTGGTGTAGCATTACCATGAAGACCATGTTAGCCTAAACACTTATAGGATGTGCGAAAGCATTGCTCAAAAAGATACTGGTTACCTGCTTTGCCTGACGGTTTTACGAGGTCAATTACTAAAGAAGCCGGAGTATTTTTGGAAACTTTTGAAACCTGCCCGGGGGAGTGCCCAGGACATTATAGAACTGGCTTGGATTATCTTGGAACTCCCCTTATCTAGGCATCTACATGGGAGACGGCGCTTATATTTGTTCACCCGAGTGTATCGATGCTTTATGTAGTAATCATATAGTGACTAAAATCAGTGAAAAGCAAAAATGCTAAAGCGGGGAGGTATCATTATGAGTCAAATGAGTCGTGATTTTTATGAAGCGGTAAAAAATAGGCGTTCCATGTATGCCCTTTCCAACGCTTCACCCATCTCCGATGAACGGATCGAAGGGATCATTAAACACGCAGTAAAGTATACGCCTTCACCATTTAATATTCAATCGGGAAGGGCGGTGCTGCTTCTGGGTAAACACCACCATCGGTTGTGGGAGATCACCAAAATGGTTCTAAAAGAAAGAGTATCTGCAAAAAAATACCCTAAGACCGAAGCTAAGCTCAACACCTTTCAGGCAGGCCATGGCAGTATTTTGTTTTTTGAAAATCAGGAAGATGTGGAGCACTTGCAGCAGCGGTTTCCACGTTACAGTGAAACGTTCCCCCTTTGGTCACAGCAGTCTTCAGGCATGCTCCAGTACATAATCTGGGCGGCTCTGGAAATGGAAGGGCTTGGTGCTTCCTTGCAGCATTACAATCCATTGATTGATGAACAGGTCAAAAAAGAATGGGACCTCCCGGAAAAATGGCTTTTGATATCTCAAATGCCTTTTGGTGAGCCCACAGAAGGCCCTGGCGATAAAGAGTTCAAACCCCTAGAAGAACGGGTTAAAATTTTTAGCGAATAAAGGAGGCGGAGTCCGTTGAGCCAGGAAGTAAGCCAGTACATTCGCCAGTATGTTCAAGAAGACACCCCCATGCTGAAAGAACTGTATCTTAACAGCCAGGAACGCAGCGATATCCAACCCTGTGTGGAACCGGAATTGGGCAAGTTTTTGGCCCTCTTGGTCCTTGCCACGGGGGCTCAATATGTATTGGAGATTGGCACCGGCATTGGTTATTCTACTCTTTGGTTGGCGGGTGCGGTCAAACACACGGGGGGACATATAACCAGCATTGAAAGGGAAAATCGCCTGTATCGGGAAGCCAAAGCCAATATTGATGAATCAGGCCTGGCGTCTTGGGTTACCTTATTATGTGAGGACGCCTGTCAGCTGATTTATCAACTGACAGGCCCTTTTGATTTAGTGTTTCAGGATGCCCGCAAGGAAAATTACCCCCGACTTTTGGAGCCTTCCATCCGCTTAACCCGGAAAGGCGGAGTGATCGTAGCCGATGACACTTTATTTAAAGCCACCGGTGGCCCCAGGAACCTGGGAGAACCGGTAGATCAATATAACCAGGCAGTCTTTAACGATTCCCGGCTGTACAGCACCCTGCTCCCCATAGGCGATGGAGTAACCATCAGCTATGTGGTAGAGTAACTTTTTTTGGAGGCTAATCTCTTTAAGCCTTTGATAAGTACCATGTGCAGGAGGCAATTTCGTATTTTAATTCATAGACCCGCTGTTCATTGCCAATCAGACTTTGGCATGTATAGACAATCATGGGGTTCCCCGCCCTCCGTTCTCGTTCAATAGATAAAATGTGATCTATCTTTATGACCTGAGCGGTTTCATCTTCCTTAATGAGGCGGCAGCGCACCGGTCGAGGGGTGCCTTCTATCTTGAACCAGGCGATCATTTCTATGGGCTGCATGATTACTTTCATAAAATCCCCTCCTATTTTTGATATTAGTTCTGTTAAGTTATATGCTATATTACTGGACAACTATTTTTTTGCTTTAAAGCAAACTCGACATCATTGGGTATTCATCCGGTTCATACCAATCTCCTGTTAGCTCTATGCCGCCTGCCATGTGCGGACAAGGCGTATTCAGAAAAGAAGAACGGAACAGGGCTTGGTGGCCATATTTTTCTCGAATTTGGTCTATTGCAGCATCCAGTGCGTGATGAGAAGGCTTTTCCAGGTCTGTTAATGAATACTGGTAAGGCAGAGGGGCAGACAAGCTCCCCAGGGAGATTCCCATATGCCGGATGGGTTTTCCTGGCCAGATTTCTTGAAGCAGCTGCCTGGCTGCCCTAAAAATAGTCATTGTAGCATTTGTGGGATGAGCCAACTTGCGCTGGTGAGACCGGGAATAAAAATCCAGATCCCGAAAAGAGACGGAGACTTTTTGGGTGTATCTGTCTATTTTGCGCAGTCGGGACATAACATTTTCCGTGAGCGATAGAAGTAACAGTTCGGCTGTAGCCAATTCTTTTATGTCCCTGGGCGTAGTGGTAGAATTCCCTAACCCTTTTATTGGTAGCCCCTGGGGGCTTACGGGTGAATCTTCTCTTCCATTGGCATAGTGCCAAATTAGCATTCCATGGCTTTTTAGCCACAACTGCAACTGTTCTGGGTTGGCTTTGGCCAGCTCTCCGATGGTTTTAATGCCCCGGTTGATCAGCTTTCTTTCAGTCGCTTTTCCCACCATGAAAAGTTCGCTCACTGGAAGAGGCCAGAGTTTTTGAGACAATTCCTCCTGGAAAAGCGTGTGCACCTGGTCGGGTTTTTTAAATTCTGCAGCCATTTTTGCCAGCAGTTTGTTTGGCCCTATCCCGACATTGACTGTAAACCCCAGTTCTATCTTTATGATTTCTTTGAGTCGGTGGGCGGCGTTAATATATGTTTCTTTTTCCCAGTATTCCCCGCTGTAATCTAGAAACGCTTCATCAATGGAATAACGCTCTACTAAGGGCGAAAACCTTTCTAGAATCGAAATCATAGCATTGCTGCACTGCAGATAAAGCGCGTAATTAGGTGGGAGAACTTGCAGATGGGGACATTTTTTCCGGGCTTCTCCCAAAGGTTCCCCTGTTTGGATTTTGTAATCTTTTTTAGCCGGGATGGATTTTGCTAATACAATACCCCGCCGTTTTTCGGGCTCGCCCCCTACTACTGCGGGAAGCGTCCGAAAATCTATATTCGAACCTTTTTGCAGGCGATGAACGGCTTCCCAGGCCAGGTAAGCAGAATTCACATCAACATGGAAAACAACTCTTTTTCGCGCCATTTATACTGCCCTCCTTGTTCTTTAACAGGAATTTGCGCCCTTTTAAAGTTGAATTGATTAAAATGGTTATCAAGTTAAATTAGAATAATTGCCGTATTTGGTGTTGCAATGCTTTCGCTCATGACTTTGCTGAACTGGCGGTGCCATGCTCCCG
>CAZARY010000105.1:0-7976 GCA_964487675.1 uncultured Clostridia bacterium
AGATTGAAAAAAAGCGACTGTAGCCTTAAATTTGTCAGCGTATTGTTTAATTTGTTGGTTGATTGTTTCTAAATCAAGCTCACCGTAAATGTCTCTTTCTCTTTTACCTAATAGATTAAGGTTTGGTCCGTGAATAATAAGGATTTTCATACGAGTCCCCCTCCAAGGTTCATGCTAATCAACGTTTAAAATTCCAATCATCTAAAGCATATTTTTCCTCTTCCAAATGCTTTGCCTCTTGTTTTTCTGTTTCAAATAAACTGCCCTCAACCAGTTCAATTCCGAGGCCGACCTCAAAACCTTTTTTGAAATAGGATGTAAGGTTTTCCCAATTAATTTCTACTTCCATGGATGCCGGTTTTATCTCCTGCAAGCCTGCCGCTTTTTGTTTTAAAACTCGCTTGGTTTTTTCCCTTTGTTTTTCTGATGGAAAATGTAAAACAGAAATTAAATTTTCAAGTTCAAATTTAATGGGGACAGAGCCATGTTGAAGTAAGGCCCCATTTTTTCGGACCTGGGCACTTCCTATAATTTTATAATCTTGCACCACAAGCTCATACCATGAAGGCGCATCAAAACATGCAGCGGAAGATTGGGTGTTAAGTTTTTCTTCGCTTGTCTCACTCATTTTGGCAAAAAACCCCATGCTGTTTAGCCCAATCATTAATCCAGTGGATAAAACTTTATACGCTTTAACCACCTCCCGGGGTATCTTAGGATGATCTTCCCTTACAGCAATGCTGTATGTAAGTTCCTCCTTATGAAGTACTGCCCTTCCTCCTGTAGGCCTTCTTACAACATCAAAACCATGGTTTGTACAGGCATCTAAATCCACTTGCTGCTTGGCTTTTTGAAAATACCCTAAAGACACGCATGGAGGGGCCCAGCGGTAAAACCTTATAGTCGGGGGAACTTCTTCACGCAGTACCGCTTTCATGATTGCTTCATCTATAGCCATGTTCTCTTTTCCTTTTAATGGGTCGTGAATAAGTAATCGCCATTTTTCCATTGTTGCCACTCCTTTATTCTTTTATCAAGCGCTGGAATAATCTTGCAATGAAATGCTCATGTTTCTTGCCAAGTCCCCAGGAGCATTTCCCGTTTATTGCCATAATCCACCCGTATTAACGTTAAAAATGTATCCTTAAAAGAGTATCCAAAAGAGTACCCATTAATTGGATTTCACTTGATTCAAACGTGAAAATACGGTTTTCACTGCTTCAACAGATTCCTTTTCAGTTAACGTCCTAGGAAAATTATACATGATACCGCCGGGTTTCTCATTGTAATAAGGGCGGTTACAATCATTACACCCTGTGGTTCTGAAAGCTTCACCATCTTTAATAAACTGTTTGAGCGTCTTTTGGGATATCCCAAAATCTTTTAGTTGCCCTATTTTATTAAATTCAAAATATTTCGAGGATACAAATGCATGCTTTAATAAAAAGTGAGCCGTTTGTATTATTCTATATTTTCCCAATTCGGGTGAAGAGCGGTCAGCCAATTTTGTCCCTTTAACAGGGGTAAAAGCAAATAAAGCTACGATAATGCCTTGCTTGATTAACCAATCAATCAAATCAATGGCTTGTTTTTCGGATTCGCCTAATCCAATAATCAAATGAGTGCTAATGCGTTTTGGAAATTTTGCAGCAGCTTGCTCAATTAAGGCAATTCTTTTTTCAAAAGAACCCCCTTTGATTTCGCGGTAGCGCGTTGGATCACAAACGTCGATGCTGATACCCACCTTATCTGCGCCAGCATGAATAAGAGTCTCCACATCATTTACCGTATTTACATTAGCAGAAACACAAACAGGTAAATATGTGGTATTTGTTATTTCTGTAAGGAGCTCCCGAGTATATTCAACGCCATCTGTTTGTTTTGTGTCCTGCAGACAGATTCTTTTAAGTCCATTATTTTCACCTTTTGCTAAGCCGTATTTTAATTGATCCCACTCAAATTCAGGCCAGGTAACCCGACTGAGTAAATCTTCTCTCGCGGTACTTGATTTTGATTGTGGACAAAAAGCACAATCGTATAAGCATTTATTCCCCGTCATTAAATACGCTGTAGAGGGGTAAACATCAGTAGTAAGTTTCTTTAAACCGCAAAGAGCCGCGCTGCCTGCAGAGATTCTGATCATAGTACACAACACTCCTCACGATAGATCACTTTATATCCGAGTTCGGAAACAAGTTTTTTAGCTCTAGGCGAGGGACTCACTATTTTTGTTACGCCCGCTTTGATTGCCCAATAGTCTACTTCATTTCGATATTTCCCCCCTGGTCTCATGCAGCCAAGATGAATAGGGGTTTTTGGAAATTTAACCCTGGCAAAAGCGAGTATATCCATCACCCTCTCTATTGAAGGGGGAAGTCTATGTTCAAAAAAAGTTCCCCTGGTAGGTGAAAAAATGATAAATGCTAGCGCATCGGGATTTTCTTCTGCTAACATTTCTAAAGCTGTCATTTCTCCGCTTTCTTTTCCGCCATTTAGCCCAATACAAATATGTGGAACCACTTTTACATTTTTATTCAATAACTGGTATGAAGTGAGGTAATCTTCTTTCGTAATATCTTTTAAACCATATACCTGTTCAATAACTTCATTGGAAGCGATGAAATCAAAAGAAACCACCTCGGCAAGCTGACCTATTTGTCTGGCTTCTTCTTCATTGACTAAACCCACATGCGCATTTAATCGCGACGTTGAGGCCAATTGTTTTATTTTCTTTTTTTGGTCTAAAATAGGAACTTTTCCTTCGCTGTTACACCCGCCGCTTATTAAGCAACTGGAAACGTTGTTGTTTACTTGGTCAATTTCTTGCATATTTTTTAAATAATGTCCACCACAATGAGCGCAATTCATATCACAATGTCCGCCAGTCACACTAATAGTTTGGGTGCGATTGGGGTAGACAAAATATATATGTGGGGGAAAAAATTTCTTCCTAATCTCTTCTGCCTCCATAATTTTTTTCATGTCAATTTTTTGACTAGAATTTTGGGTGCCGTCACACTTTACCATGTTATTTTTTGTCCTCCCCAAGCATTAAAATATTTTTTGAAATGGTGGATATTAAATAAAATTCTAGCTTAAGGTTGAAACTCCTTTTTGAAGTTAATAAAAAAACAAGGTTGCAACCACAAAACTGGTTTCATCGCTGATTATCAATTCAGATTAGGACAGCGATTTTTGCGGCAAATTTTTTGGTAATGCTCCTTTTCAAAAAAAACAGCGAGCCGATTTTAAAAACGACACTCATTGTATATTTGAATGTGGAGAAGAACGCTTTGACGCTGCCAATATTATGGCTTTTGACAGTGCCAACTGAGCAATATGGTGAGCAAACATTTGGAAAAGCCAACCAGAAACATACACTGTATTAATTTGATAATAAAATTTCATTGTTTCATTTCTGACTTTGATAATATGAAGCGATTTTTTCTGCAACCTGAGAAGGTGTTAAATGATCCGTCCAAATAATAAGATTGGCTTGTTGATAAAGTTGGTATCGTCGAGATAAAAGCTGGGATATTTTTTGCTTTTTTTCAGTATTAGCCAGTAGGGGTCTTTGCCGATCATCTTTTAATCTTTCAGCTATAGTTTCTACTTGGGCAAATAAAGATACTGTTACCGCCTTTTCATTTAATAGCTGCCAATTTTCCTTTTTTTCTACCACGCCTCCACCAGTAGATATGATTTTGGGAGTAGAACTTAACACTTCTTTTAGAGCTTCTGTTTCTAGTTGACGAAAGTAGCCTTCTCCGTATTGGTCAAATATTTCGCTTATTGGCAGACCCATTTTGCGAACAATATATTCATCCATATCCACTTCTGGCAAATGCATTATCTTTTTTAATTCTTTAGCCGTTGAAGTCTTCCCAGTTCCCATAAATCCTAATAGAACTAAATGTAAGCGTTCCTTAACTATATGATCACATCCTATATCAATATTTTGATAATATCTTTTCATTCTCCGCTAATTATTTGGAGATTTTAATGCGTTTGTTATACACTATCAATAAAAAAGGACACCACAAAAAGGACAAAACTTATCCAATGAAGCAATGTATTTATAAGCTTCTCACCCAGCTTAAAAAAGTTTTTTGGATCATTTTTGCTTTAAATTAATGCCGGGGGTTGGCTTTGACTTTCTCCATGGCTTCAACGATTGCCCTGGTTACGTCAGTTGAAAATTGAACCATTAATGAAGAAACTTTAGAGTACACTTCACCTTTTTTCGTTACTATGTAGCGGGGCGGTAACTCGTTTAAAGCCAGAGCCGAAATATCAAGCCGACAGTGCTTACAACCACACACATCATCGCGTGTTTTTAGAAGTTCATTCACTTTTCTTTCCACAACTTCTTCCATATAATTTTTTAGTTTCAGGCTATTTTCAGACATGCTTTTCCTCCCTTGTAATATTTAAATCTATTTGCCATGTTAGATCCGACAAACATTCATGGAGATTGCAAGACATGAGTGAACTTTTTAGTTTCCGGGTGCTGTCTTAGATTTTCGTACGCGGCCGGATATTGCAGCTACAATTATATATCTCGTCTGCCCTCTGTTATTGACTATTCCTATGGTTGCACCGCCCCATGGCGTTCCATCAGGAGAAAAACGTATTGAAGGGTTAAAACCTCCGAATCCTGTCCTAATGGTACTAAATTCTATCCCATCAGGCAAGTCTTTCCTCTGCCCACCTTGGATAGGTGAAGAAATAATATAATAATCTCTGGGAGTAAAATATGGGAAACTTATATGTGCGTGGGATTCGGTGGTAATTGCTTCCATTTTGGTATATTTTATATCCTGAAATATTCTATTTTGCTCTGTTTCCAATGCCATAAGGTCAATTAAATGGTTGGTTCCTGCTATTGATACAGTAAGGAATAAAGTCGCAATTAGTACGGCACCCATGGTTTCCAATAAAGTAAAACCGTGATTGTTTTCACCCCTACTCCTCATCACTGATGAGTCTCTTCTCGGGGCGATTGGCTCGCACACATAGAAACACTGATCATAAAGAGTGATTGATTTTTAAACATCTTATGCCCTCCCTTTTATCCGATATTGTGGTCTCGCTGCACTATGAGTCTATTATCCCAGTAAGTATAAATGCTCAAAAAATAGAGCGGTTAAAATCGATAAACATTGAAAAGCACTAAATTATGCGAATCAGTTGCCTACAAGGAAACTGCTGCAATTCTCATTGGGCACCAAATTTAATTCTGACGTTTAAAAAACCGCTTCAACCGCTTGCTCTTTCATTTCAAACCATGAGGTTCTTTTGGCGGCGAAACGACTTAAATTTCATAAAAATTTAAATCTATGCCGAGTAGAATTGTCCTTTCTATAAGGTAAACAAAATATCTCATTTAACGGTGCTCTTTTCTTGTATGATAAAAAAACTCTTTTCGAAAGACATGCTCCATTACATTGGATTGATCATTATTATTAAACAAGTTGAAATTTTGTACAGCACCCATGTTAACTCTCCCATGCGGAGAAAGAAAACTACCGTTAATAGATACATCGTTACCACTAATTTTTACCCCTGTAGATTGCGATTCGCTGTAAGCTAATATAAAGTCATTAGATCCAAGACTGTGATAAAACGAACCGCTAATTTCAATTAGATCTTCTGCTAATACGATGATCCTGCTTGCTTCTTGCATGGTTAAATCATTTAAATTAATAGTCACTTTTCCTTCTTTTCCTTCTTTTAAAACAATTAGTACATAAGGGTCATAAGGAATTGTAGTCAGATTAACATTTCCAGTTTTTACATCAACAAAAAAATCACCATTTGACTCTAATTTCTGGGCAATATTTGCAAGCACAGGGGCGTCGTCAAATCCATCCCCTGTATAAGGTGCAAAAAATAAGTTTGCCTCTCCATTTATTAGAACCTCATCCCCGGTTTGTTCTTTTTCATCCTCGCCTTCATCGTAAAATACCGTTTCCCCTTTCACTTGTCCATGAATTTCTATGTTCTCCCCGGTAAGATCAATTACTTTGCCCAAGGCGGCATAATCACTCATAGCTTCTAAATCAGGAAAACTTTTGTGAAATAAAAAATTTCTCTCAAATGTTAAGGACAAAGAACGACGGGCAAAATTCTTTGTACCAACAGAACTTACTTTTTTATGGTCGTCAGAAAGAGTTTCTACCATTAATTTAAACATTGGACTGCCGTCAGCTGATTCTTCAATGTCTGCTGGTGTTTGGTATCTTGAAAAGGTGTCCAGCGCGTGCCAGTCATCTAATAATCTAGCTTGCGCATAAGCTAACCCTGCCTCAGCGTAAAAAAAAGCTTGAGAAACTTTACCGTCATTGTGGGATAGGATTAGGTTTTTTGATGATATCTCCATTATATTGATGCCAATGAAAGCGAGAATCAGCATAACAAGTAGAGAAGAGAATACCGTGGAACCCTTACAATTTTTTAAGATTGCCATCATACTTTGATAAGATACATGTCTCAGATTAATTTCTAGGCCTGACATAAGTTTTAGTGCTTGTGCGCGATATATTTTTTTCCACCACCAATTCTATTTTGATTAAATTCCAATCATCATTTGCTGACAGATGGTTATAATCTCCCTTTGCTCGTACATTAACTTTTTTAAATATCAACTCACTAATATTGGAAGCTATTGGTTTATTTGTTTTATCTCTAATGTCGCGATGGATAAGGCGAAATTCGTTATTGCCTAAATGAATATGATGGGGGTTGTAAAGCTCGATCTCATCTTTTTGGCTTTGACGAATAGATTCCGTCATATGGTACATAGCGTATCGAGCGCTTTGCTGGGTATCCGATAGATCTATACCTTTTTGCCAATGCTTAATGCCCGTAAAAAATAAGGTAAATATTGACACCGTTAAAAAACCCAAAACCACAAAACTAAAAAGAACCTCTATAAGGGTAAACCCCAACGCTTCCCCAGACACTTTCATTGAACTATATCTTGTTCTTTTCATATCCTCTTTACTCATCGCGGAGGAAAAAGGCGGTAGGAATTTAATTGAAAAATATGATCCCTGGTATTATTTTCCCATTCAATTAAAACGTTAACTTCCCAGACCTCTGTATTTTTATAATCAAACAAGTGATCAAGCTGATACTTTGTGTGAAACATGTCGTCAACCAGCTTTGAGGTATTGTTTAAATTTAGACATTGATTGATTGGCAACGTTAATAAGTATTCCATTTCCCCTTGAGCAATTTGTACCGCTTGAGCATAATCTTCTGCTTCTTTAATTCGCCAGCACCCAAGAGCTAAAATGCTGACCAAAGCAATCGTCATGAATCCTAGAATGCTAATAGTCGTAAGAATTTCAAGTATGGTAAAGCCATGGTTTCGGTTCATTCTCCCATTATCATTGTTCATCTCACGCCCACCCTTCTAAATAAGAATTAATATCGACGCTGTTTAAAAAATATTCCAGAGCTCCATCATAGGAGTTATCACTGAGAAGACCAAAAAACCCACGATGGTCATCATTATGAGTATCAAGAGGGGTTCGATAAAAGTGGTGAGTTGGTTTAGTTTATGGGTGCTTTCTTTTTCGTAGTAATCCCCAATTTTAAACAAGATATTATCAAAAGTGCCAGTTTCTTCGCCTACAATCACCATCTTTTTGGTCATGAGGGGAAATAAGTCTTGATGGCAAAAACTATCGGATAGAGATAGACCATTTTCAATATCTGATTTAATCGAAGTGATGACTTCTTTCATCCATTCATTTTGATTGGTATCTTTAACCAATGTTAAAGCATTATTGATAGGGATCCCACATTTTAACAAAGTAGCTAAATTTCTAGAAAAACGAGTGATGAGAACTTTCCTATAAACATCGCCGATAATGGGTATTTTTAAGTAGAAGTAGCTTTTAATATTTTTTGTTTGAAGCGTGTAAAAGCTAAACTTCTTGCCTATAAAAAATACCATAAAAATAAGG
>CAZARY010000106.1:0-7851 GCA_964487675.1 uncultured Clostridia bacterium
CCGTATCACTACTGATTATATAATAGAAATAAGATATGATGCAGGCGAATTCACCGGGGCGAAGACAAGTTATATATAGGCAGGCTGCAGGGTAGAGGGGTTTACAGCCTCTCTTTTTTTGTTTGGTTTCATAAAAAAATACTTGCAGTCAAATAAAGATCAACATGTATTTAATTTTAATCAAACTTTAATCAAGCCTTAATCAGTCAATAATATATCCCAAGTATACTGTGTACAAGACAACTAAAAAAACAAAAGAACAAAGGAGGATATCAGTATGTGGATCAAAATTTTGACTGGTTTATTAATTGCGATTTTGACGGTAACGTTTTCAGGTTGTGGCAGTGAAGGGGGCGCTCAGAGGCAAGTATTAGAAATTCAAGGTTCTGACACCATGGTAAACTTGAACCAAACTTGGGCAGAAGCGTATATGGATGACAACCCCAATAGCCAAGTTTCAGTAACTGGTGGAGGCTCAGGCACAGGAATCGCAGCTTTAATAAACGACAATGTAGATATAGCGGGTTCATCGAGGTATATGAAAGAAGAGGAAATTGAAGAAGCGAAGGCCAACAATGTAGAAGTATATGAATTTATTGTGGGGCAAGACGGAGTGGTAGTGGGGATACATGAAGATAATCCTATAAACGGTATGACAGTTGACGAGCTTAAAAAAGTGTTTACAGGCGAATTGACGCATTGGGAGGATTTGGGTTGGGAAGATGGCGGAGAAATTGAAGTATACAGTCGACAAAGTAATTCAGGAACATATGTTTACTTTAACGAAAATATAATGGAGGGTGAAGATTGGGCTTCGGGTGCCCAATTTTTAAGTGGTTCTTCTGCCATTAATGAAGCTTTACAGAATGACAAAAACGGCATCGGTTATTATGGCGTGGGATATGTGAAGGATGTGAAAGCGCTTGAAGTGGCGGTGAATGAAGATTCGGAGTATTATTCACCTCTCGAACAAAAAAACATTGACAGCGGAGACTACCCTATAGCAAGGCCGCTTTACTTTTACACCAATGGCGTCCCGGAAGGAGCAGTTCTTGATTTTCTCCAATTTGTTTTAACCGATGGCCAAGAAATTATTGACGAGGCCGGTTTTTATTCCTTAACTCCTGAATATGAAGAGATCAATAAAGACAGATTTACAGAGCTGGGCTTAAAGCTTGAATAACAGAGATCTAAGGCCGCCTTATTTAACATAAGGTGGCCTTAACATTTTTTTAACACGCAATTAACTCAACGTTAATTTTCTTCAGGTATAGTAAAAACAGATCAATACTAAATATGAGGGTGGATATGAGTATGAAATCAAGCAAATGGTTTCATATTAAAGAAAAACTTATCAGAAGTTATTTTACATTAACTGGTGGTATTGCCATTTTGATCTTATTGTTGATATTTGTCTTTCTAGTTACTGAAGGGTATCCTGCTATTAGAGAAATCGGCCTGTTGGAGTTTTTATCAGGACAACGCTGGATGCCTTCGTCTAGTGATCCGGGCTATGGAACAGTACCTATGATACTTGGCACACTGCTTATAGCTCTTGGATCAATAGCAATAGCCGTGCCCTGGGGCATTATCACAGCTGGCTATATTGCTGAAATTGCCCCGAACAACATTAAAGAAATAATGAAAGTGACAATTGAAACCTTAGCGATTTTTCCTTCGGTTGTATTAGGGTTTATTGGGTTAACAATTTTGGCACCATTTTTGGGCAATTTATTTCAACTATCTAACGGATTGACTGCTTTAACTGGTTCTTTAATGCTGAGCATTATGGCGTTACCGACAATTATCAGTATATCTGAAGATTCATTGAATTCTGTACCCAAAGCACATAAAGAAGCTGCTTATGCCTTAGGGGCTACGAAATGGGAGACCTTGATAAAAATAACCTATCCGTCGGCTGCTTCTGGGATCATTGCTGCAGTAATGTTGGGATTTGGTCGAGCCGTTGGAGAAACAATGACAGTCTTGATGGTTACTGGAAACGCCTTAAACTTACCAGTGACTAAAGTTTGGGGGGTACCATTTCCTGATTTTCTTACTTCTGTTCGAACGCTAACTGCCACAATAGCCATTGAAGGATCTGATGTGCCCTGGGGCAGTCTACATTACCACTCTTTATTTGTGGTAGGTATTATTCTATTCCTAATGACCTTTGCTGTGAACATTTTGGCAGATCTAGCTCAAGGGCGTTCAAGAAAGGGGTGAAAGCATGGCGCCTAAATCACCTCAAAAAAACGCAACTTTAACACACTCTAGAGATAGTTTTAGAAAAAACGTCCAAAAAAAATTGCGTGAAAAAATCTGGTTTTCAATTTTTGGTGGGATAGGAAGTCTAGCAGTGCTCGTGGTTTTAACTGTGCTTGTTGTAATTTTTGCTAGGGGAGCAAATGTCTTTTCCTTGGAATTCATCACTGCAAAGCCTTTAAGGCAGATGACAGAAGGGGGGATATTTCCGGCTATACTAGGGACTGTTTATCTATCCTTGCTAACCCTGGCTTTTTCTTTACCAATAGGTATTAGTGCGGCTATATACTTGCATGAGTGGGCAGGTAAGGGATGGTTTGTAAGAATGATCAGATTAAGTATTAGAAATTTGGCGGGTGTTCCCTCAATTGTGTATGGATTGTTTGGATTGGCCTTGTTTGTCTCAGGCCTGGGGTTTGGTAATTCGTTATTATCAGCTGCGTTAACGTTGGCTCTCATGACATTACCGATAATAATCACTTCTAGTGAAGAAGCTTTAAAGGCTGTGCCAGATGAGTTTAGAGAGGCAGCTCTTTCTCTTGGTGCCACAAGATGGGAAACCATCAAGTTACAGGTTCTTCCATACGCATTACCTGGTGTGGCTACAGGTAGTATATTAGGGCTTGCTAGAGCTGCTGGCGAGACAGCGCCTATTATATTAACTGGCGCTGCTTATTACCTACCTTATCTACCCCAAAGCATCTTTGATCGTTTTATGGCACTGCCTTATCATCTATATATTTTAGCTACACAACATTCAGACTTAGCGACTGTACGCCCTATAGCTTATGGTACCGCTCTGTTACTAATTTTGATTGTGTTGGTCGTTAATAGCATTGCGATATTTATTCGGGCGAGGATACGGAAAAACAAACTTTGGTAGGAGGGTATTTAATGCACCAATCTTCTGTAGTTCAAACCCTGACCACTCAGGTTTACCAAAACAAAACGCGTGAGGATCAGGATAAAAATCGAAAGAATGTATTTGAAATTGAGGGATTGGGTCTGTGTTACGGTTCCAATCAAGCCTTAAAAGATATTAGTATGGAGATCAAAGAAAAAGAAGTATTAGCGATTATTGGGCCTTCAGGCTGTGGCAAGTCAAGCTTTTTGAAAACATTAAATCGTATGGTGGATATGGTAGATAATGCTAGATTAAGTGGCCGTATTTCTTATTTGGGCAGGGATATATACAGTCAAACGATTAATGTTATTGAATTGAGAAAGCAGGTAGGAATGGTATTTCAAAAACCCAATCCTTTTCCGCAATCCATTTATGAAAATGTCGCTTTTGCCCCGAAACTCCATGAAACGAAGTTAAAGGACAAACTAGACCATATTGTGAGAGATGCTCTTAAGCAAGCTTTCTTATGGGAAGAAGTAAAAGATAGGCTAGAAAGCCCGGCAATGTCGCTTTCCGGTGGACAACAACAAAGGCTTTGTATCGCTAGGGCGCTGGCATCAAAACCACAAGTAATTTTAATGGACGAACCATGTTCTGCACTTGACCCGGTTTCTACTTCCAAGATCGAAAATTTGATTACTACTTTAAAAAAGGAATACGCAGTCGTAATCGTTACTCATAATATGCAGCAAGCCGCTAGAATATCTGATCGCACAGCGTTTTTTTTAAACGGAGAACTAGTGGAATTGGATGAAACAGACCAAGTATTCACTCGCCCTAAGGATAAAAGGACTGAAGATTATATTACTGGCCGTTTTGGCTAAAATGGGGGTATCTACATTGACCAGGGATACATTCGATAAACGTTTAAACGAATTAAAAGAACAAGTATTGGTAATGGGAGGGGCTGTGGAAAAAGCAATCTCAAAATCGGTAGAAGGATTAAAAAAACAGGACCGTGCCATTGCCCTAGAAGTAATTGAAGAAGATGAAAATATTGACCAATTAGAATTGAAAATTGAAGACAAGTGTTTAACTTTGATAGCTAGGCACCAACCTATGGCAAAAGACTTGAGGCGAATAGGAACAATCTTGAAGCTAATTACTGATTTAGAGAGAATGGGGGATAAAGCAGCATCAATTTCTTATAAAACATTAGATTTACTTGATGAACCATTTATAAAGCCCTTGGTTGATATCCCAAGAATGGCTGCTACAACGGATAATATGGTACAAGATGCATTGAATGCTTTTGTCAATGAAAATGTACAAAGCGCAAGAAAAGTTATTTTAAAAGATGATGAAATAGATTCATTATATAATCAAATTTTTCGTGAACTGATCACATATATGATATCTGATCCGAAAACTATCAACCAAGCTACGCAGCTGTTATTTATAAGCAGTGACCTAGAGACAATTGGCGATCATGCTTCACGCCTTGGCGAGTGGGTGATTTTTATGGTGACAGGTGATAGAATAGAAATAAACAACAAATAACCACTATTCTTTTATTTACATGATCAGCTTTTACTTGAAACTTGCCCATATTTAAGTGGACCTATAGGAGGATGCAAACATGTCTTGGAAAATACTGCTTGTTGAAGACGAGAATCATATTGCTAAACTTATTTTGCATCACTTGAATAAAGAAGGCTATCAAATCACACATGTCACTCATGGGGATGAAGCCTTAGAAAAATTTGACAGATATGATTTTGCATTGGTGATATTAGATTTGATGTTGCCGGGAATAGACGGATTGGAAGTGTGTCGCAAAATCAGGGAAAATTCTTCCAAACATGTTCCAATCATTATGCTGACTGCGAAGAGTGATGAAGTTGATAAAATTGTAGGGCTTGAGATGGGCGCAGATGATTATGTAACCAAGCCCTTTAGCCCTCGAGAACTTACGGCAAGAGTGAAGGCACAGTTGAGAGGGCGCGTATTTGAAAAAAGGTCTAAAAATGGACAAGAAATTGCGCACTCTGATAAAAAAACGACGGTGTATAAAATTGGGGAGTTGGTTATAAAAACAGAACAATATAAAGCTTTTGTAGATGACAAAGAACTGAACCTCACACCCAAAGAATTTGAGCTTTTAAAATTCTTGGCGAAACATCCAAACCATGTCTTTACCCGGGATCATTTACTTGAACAAATATGGGGGTTTGATTTTTTTGGGGATACCAGGACAGTGGATGTGCATATTAGACACATAAGACAGAAAATCAATGAAGCAGGGGGATCAGCAGGGCTTATCGAAACTGTGAGAGGTGTGGGATATTGTTTATCAGAAACGGAGAATGATTTATGAAAACTATAAAAAGAAAAATTAATATAGCTTTTTCGATTTTAATGTCTTTGGTCTTAATTAGTACCGGGATTTTTTTGTTTTTTTATTTTTCAAATTTTTTTATTAATAATTTAGAGATGGAACTAATTGAAAAAGCACGTATGGTTGCCCAAAGTATTAATGAAGAACAAGTGGATCAATCAAGCAAAGATGAGCTTCAAAACTATGTAGAAGCAATGGGTGAAGAAACTGATTATCGATTTACAATCATTCGAGATGATGGTTTCGTTTTGGCTGAATCGGAAAGATCTCCGAGCGATATGGAAAATCATATGAATAGGCCTGAAATTCAAACAGCATTACGAGAAGGTAAGGGTTTACATACTCGTTTTTCTGATACTCTGAATAAAGACTTATTGTATGCTGCTGTACCAATTTATAATCAATATAATGGTGAAGAAAATTTATTTGCATTTGCAAGAGTTGCTTTTCCATTAAACGAAATTCAACAAGTGAGGGCAACTTTAGCATTGATTATCGGGTCTATTTCCTTGTTTGCCTTGGGACTGACTTGGGTGTTTGGTTCTTACATTGCTCGCACCATAACCTATCCGCTTGAGGCTTTAACCAAGTGGACCAAGCAAGTGTCTAAAGGCAACTTTCATAGGGAACTTAATATAAGCTCTGAGGATGAGGTTGGAGAATTAGCTTTTCAATTTTATCAGATGGAACACAGCTTATCTGACATGATGACTCAGTTAAAGGCAGAAAAGAACAAATTATCTGTGCTTTTGAAAAATATGCCCGATGGCATAATTGAAATCGATGGGAATAGGAATGTAACTTTGATTAACCCGGCTGCTAAAAAATTTATGAATCTTACAGCTACGCCTAGTGAAACCTTTAATATAGAAAAGCCTTTAATTGCTCTAACTAGAAATTATGATTTAAATCAAGCGGTAAGCCAAGTACTTGATTTTGGACAGCAAATTGCAAGGGAAACGTATATTGGTGACAGAAACATAAGGTTTTACGTTACACCTATCCCGTCGTTTCAGGATAATGAAAAAAGAAAAGCTGTAATAATATTACAGGATATAACAGATTTAACCAAACTAGAAAAAGTACGCAAAGAATTCATTGCGAACATTAGTCATGAATTAAAGACGCCTTTAACTTCTATACAAGGGTTTGTGGAAACAATAAAAGAAGAACTGCCCCAAGATAATGAAGAGCATCAAGAATTTTTAGACATAATCAAACAAGAAAGTAAAAGAGTAGCCAGATTAATTGAAGACCTGACCGTGTTGTCCCGATTAGAAACTAACCGGGAAGCTATCCAATCTAAAATTATTGATGTCCCATCTTTTTTAAATAAGGTAATATCAATTGCCAGTGAACGCTGGAAACAAGGCGATTATTTTATTTATAAAAATGCTATACCTAGCAGCACAAAAGCCTTTTTAGATCCGGATAAAATACAACAGGTGATACTGAATTTGATTGATAATGCTTGTAGCCATAATCCCCCTGGCACTAAAATTAAGATAAAAGCATTTTCGATTGATCACTATATACGCTTTTCAATAACAGACTCCGGACAAGGGATCCCAAAATCCGAACTCGAACGAATATTTGAACGGTTTTATAAGGTAGATAAATCAAGATATAAAGATTATGGAGGGACGGGGTTAGGTTTATCAATCGCTAAACATATTTTAAAGGCACATAATTCGGAATTGTATGTTAGGAGTAAATTGGGTGTTGGTACAACGTTTTACTTTTATGTGCGAAGAGCATTGAATGAAAGCTGATTTTAATTTCAAATTATGGTGCTTAGGAGGAGGGGGTAATATGGTCAAAAAACCAAAAGTAGCCTTTGTTTGTGTGCATAACTCTTGTAGATCCCAAATGGCAGAAGCCCTCGGAAAGATTTATGCTTCGGAGATATTTGATTCTTACTCTGCGGGTACGAATATTAAACCTGAGATTAACCAAGAGGCAGTCGATGCACTTATAAAATTGTATGGTGTTGATATGACTAGAACGCAATATCCCAAAATGGTATCTAAATTGCCAGAGGATATTGATGTAGTTATTAAAATGGGGTGTGACATAGCCTGCCCTTATTTATTGGCTAAGCATGAAGAGGATTGGGGGATTGATGATCCCACGGGGAAATCAGAAGCAGCCTTTATTCATACTGCTAAAACAATTGAAGGCAAAGTTAGGGACCTTGCTAGGAGGATTTCTAACAAAACAATAAATTTGTTTTAGTCACAAAACTTCCTTTATATTCTTTCTTTCACTTAAATATTTGGGGTTGAATTTTTTTATTCAGGTTGAAATTATAATAATCAATTTGCAAGACTGGTTTAATTCAAAA
>CAZARY010000107.1:0-7756 GCA_964487675.1 uncultured Clostridia bacterium
ATTTATTTTACGTTCTGCAACTTCCCAGGCCATATCGGCAAAATAATTGACCAGTTCCACATCTTGCTCTGTGTAGTTCTGAGGCTTATTAGCCACACCTAGGATCGCCACAATTTTTCCTTGGCGGAAAATAGGCACCACAAGCTCTCTCTTAACCCGGGCATGGCCTTTAGGGAACCCTTTGCTGTATACGAAAGAGAAATAGTCATTGTGAATGATGGGCCTACGCTCCCGTATGCAATCAACCCAACCCCTGGCTCCATCTACATTGTACTGCGTATCGTTGTGATCGCCTATTTCACAGAACTGACCCAAAGTCTCGCTAGACCAAGCTTTTAATGTGAGCGTTTTTTCATCTTCGCCGACGAAATGATAAAAACCAATGGTACTCCCGGTAATTCGACAGGCTTCATCTATCGCCTTCTGAAGGACTGCTTCCAGCGGATTATCAGAAGCAAATTCCATAATATTTAAACGGGCCTGCATGATTTTTTCCGTTTGTCTTTTCTCGGTGACATCCAGAAAAACAGCAAACGACCCTATATATCTATAGCCATCAAAGCGCGGACTGGCTGAAACTTCAATTAAGCGTTTGTTCCCTTCAGGTTGAAAAATTTCAAGTTCATAGCTGCCTGAAAAGCCCTGTTTTCTTTTCTGGGTTTGGGTCAGGACTTTTTGAAAACTGGCCTCGGTTAAAAATTCTTTGATATTTTTCCCGATTAAACTCCCGGGCTCCACTCCAAATATTTTCTCTAAAGCAGAGTTTACATATAGGAAATTTTCCTTATCATCAGCAATAGCCACGCCTTCATTTAAGCTTTCTACCAGGTTCTGGTACTCGGTACGGCTTCTTTCCAGTTCTTTTTCCGCCTGTTTTTGTTCTGTCATGTCCACCGCCGAACACACTACACATTCTACCGCTCCACGATCATTAAACCTGGGGGTTCGGGTAACAGCCAAAATTCTTGTTTCGCCTTCCCTGTTTTTGTGCTGTTCTTCAGTTTTAAGCTGTTTTTTCTCTCTGAACACAATTTTATTGTTCTCAACAATTGCTTTTGCCTGTTCTGTTCCCGGGATAAGTTTCCAGATGTTTTTGTATTCCAATTCGTTTTTTTCTAAACCAAAAAAACGCGCAAACGCATGATTCACTTCGCCATAGGTTTGCCCGTCTGCCAAGTACCAAACCTGGATATCTATGTTGTCCATGAGCATCTCATGCTCCTGGATTTTTTCCTGCAGTTGGTTGTGATAGCGCTTGATATCTTTTGCCATGTAATTAAAGGCTTCGCTCAATTCCCCAATTTCATCGGTTTTAGCATTTGGGGCCCTTACATCTAAATTGCCCCTGCCCAACTCTTGAGCTGTCTGGACAAGATTCTGGATCGGATTTATTACCATAGACCGTGATAGCTTCCTGGTAATAAGTACAGCTAAAATTATGGTTCCACCAATAAAGCCACTCAAAGTTAAAACCCTATGCATAACGAGTGGGGCGATATCATCAATGTATATACCCGTCCCAATAATCCAACCCCAAGGTTCAAATTCGATAACATAGGCGATCTTAGGTTCCATCCTGTCGGCCTCATCGTAGTACTGCCACTGGTACTCCACGTAACCTTCGCTTTTGTCTTCAACCGTTTCTACCATTTCCTGAAATAAGTAAACCCCATCTGGGTCTTGAATATCTTCAACATTTTCCCCTTCTAACTCGGGCATAAACGGATGCATAAGCACTTCGTGTTGAAAGTTTTTTACCCAAAAATAATCTTCCAGTTCCTCACCGAAACGTAGGCTGCGCAAAGCTTCCTTGGCGGCATTTTGCGCTTCGGTTCTTGTTAAGTCTCCCGCCTGTTCTCGCTGGTGATAATGCGCCACTGTGCTTAAGCCTACTTGGCCAAGTTCCTGGACTTGTTCTCTTTTTACAGCATATATATCTTCTCTTAGCGTAGGCAGCACGTAAAAGGCTGATATCAGAATAAAAAAAATAATGGGGATCAGTGACAACACAAATAATTTGGTGCTTAACTTATCTTTTATGAATTTCATTAAAGTATCACCACTCCTTCATCAGGCAACGTCCCCATATTTATAAAATAAGACGGACAATTAAAAAACGCTACCAAGAAAACAGCAGCGCTAAAGCGTTTCATTTCTTGGCAGCCCGACCATCTTTACAACCGGTAAAGACTCTAGGCTTTGCGCCCCTACTTCGCAATAGGTTTGCCTTTATCAGAAACCTCTTATTTAGTTGGGTATGAGAAATTGGTTGCACTCTAATTGAAATTATATAGGTCATATGGATTACATTCTAGAGACCATAGACCTATTTCATCTAATTTAAACACCTTTTCTCCTGAATTGACCGAAAAACCTTTTCCATGCCTGTGGAGGCTCCCAATTTTTATAAATATAATATTTTTAATATTGTCATATTTCTGAGATTTATCAAGCTCCCACAGCTGAAGCGACAGGGTTCAAAATTTAGCAGTATTGCTCTGCAATTCTCGGCCATTTTACTATGCAATATATACGCTTGTTAATATCCAGAGGCTGCTAATCTTTTAATTGATAGTAAACAAAGCCATGATGGTAGGTGGTTTGAATTAGGCCCTCATTGAGAAGGGTTTCAACATTCTTAATGACTTCCTGAGGATGAAAACCCAAAGAGGCGGATAAATCATCCACAGTAACAGGCCGTCTTGATATGGCTTCGTAAATTTGCTTATAAGCGTTAGTTGAATCGCCCTTTCGTTCTGCTCGCGCGCTGAAATCGCCAATGATTTTTGCATTATGGCCTAGAGCCGTTACTATTTTATCGATCTGTTCTTGTGAGGTGAGCGGTACAACATCAGGTTCAGCGGGTGGACGAACCACTGTGTTTATATGCACTGTCTTCAGCTTAAAAGCTTTAATGGTTTCAGCGAGATTTTGTATGGCTTTATCGCTATTATTCAAACCTTCCACAAACAAAACTTCCAACCATACGTCTCCATCAAATGTTTGGGTAAAATACTTTATGCCGTGAATGATATCGGACAAGCGCAATTCCGAGTGGGGGCGATTGATGTTTTGAAAGATGTCCTCACTGACCGTATCTAAAGAGGGTATGACCAAATCCGCTTTGTAAAGCCCTTCTCTCACAGCAGACTGATATAAAAGAGAGCCATTGGTTAACACCGCAACGGGTATTTCTGTCATCTGTTTGATTTTTTCGATGGCTTGGCCGATTTGGGAATGGAGTGTTGGTTCACCGCTGCCAGAAAAAGTGATGTAGTCAATATTAGAATCACTGTTGGGTAGTATGGTTTCAATTTCTCCCAGCACCTCATCTATTGGCGTATACGCTTTCCTGACAATTGTCTTTTCCGTAGTTCTACCTAATTGACAGTAAACACAATCGTAACTACACGTTTTTAGAGGGACCAGATCGACCCCTAAGGACCTTCCCAACCGTCTGGAAGGAACCGGTCCAAATAGATACTTCATTATGAACACCTTCTTTTGATTTATTGAAACACCGTTAGCCTTTCCGCTTTTTTTAATCTTATTAAAACACGTTTTGACCTTTAGGGCAACGTGAATCTCTCATGACTAAGGGCACGAAAATGCGTAACGACTTACGACTACTTCCCAATTTGTACTTCTGAAACAATTTCACCATAAGACAAATAGGTCAGCGCACACAAAAAATCTACATTTAAGCACTGTTAAGCACTGTCCTCGTGCTTAAATTGATAATGAATTTTTTAGGTCAAAGCCTTTCTTCCAAAATCAGCTAAAATTTCTCTGACTGTTCTAAAAGCGCCGGGGTACCGGGGTCCAATCTAAATAACTGCTTAAATAATTTTTGGTAATGCCTGCATTTCTTTCGAAATTTCTTCTTCAATGGCAAAATAGGGACTGTTTTGCCCAAAAATTTTTTGATTGCACCCATTGATCATAAACACAATCCCTATATTGTGCTCTTTTTTTCTTGTGTAGTACATATTTGCTATAATACCGTATGCACCGCCTGGATGCCCGTACATCGTCTCCCCTTTTATGAATTCATCAGTGATATGAATACCAAGTCCTTTCTCCTTATAAATACCACCCAGTGTTGCCTTCCCCTCTTTATTAGTAAGTACCGATCTTTGATGCATTTCATTCATATATTCTTTAGCCAGTAAATTTTCATCACCGCAAATCATGGCAATCATAAATTTAGCCAAATCTTCAGACGTTGACCACATACTTCCCTGGGGTCCAAAAATACCACCGTGAGTGCCTAAAACATAACCCTCAAATTCAGGAACAGGGCGAAGTGTTACTTTGGTAAAGTGGGGAATATCTGATTGCCTTTTGTACATTGGGGTCACTAATTTGGGTTCGAGATGATTCAAATTAAAGCTGGTATTTTTCATTCCCAGGGGGGCAAAAACATTTTCTGTAATAACTGCATCAAACCGCCTTCCAGAAACACTTTCTACAATGGCGCCTAGAATGACAAATCCCATATTGGAATACTCGAATTCTTCCCCCGGTTGATATATCTGCCAATTGGCTTCTTCATCATAGAATTTGCCATCTTTGCCGAAATAGTCGTCCAAAGTAGGAATGTTATAGTTATGACGTGAAGCAGCGTTAAAATTGACATAATTACCATTCCGAATGCTCGAGGTGTGATTGAGTAATTGTTTGACAGTAATTGGTTTGTCAGGATAGTGGGGGTTCCTAATCTTAACCTTTAGCTCTTCTATATTATCTGTCAAGTAAGCATTAATATCTTCGTCTAGTTCCACTCTTCCTTGATCAACCAATTGCATAACTGCTAGAGCCGTCATAGATTTGGAGATGGAGGCTGTTCGTATGATGGAATTATTGCTCATTTGAGTTCCCTCTTCTATATCATGCCACCCATAACTCCCACTCCAGAGCATGCTGTTATCAAAAACAACCGCAGCAGTAATGCCCACAACCCCATATTTTTTCATAATATTAATGAAAGTTTCATCCAATTCTGTTTCTGGCACATCCTCATAATACGTACGGCCCACCCCAAAATGAGCAGTTAAAGTGGTGTTTTTTTCTGGCATCTCAAATTCTAATTCAGGGGCATTACTCAGTGTTTCTCCTTCATGTTCCCAATTGATAAAAACATAGCCGGGGTTTGCTTCAACGGACAAATTGACAACCTCGCCTTTTTGATAGGCAGCATCACTAGATTGACCCACAATCCTTCCCCATCTTTCTGATGGCTGTATCTCAATGGTCAAGTAATAGGATCCAGTTTTACGGACCACCACTGCACCTCCCCTTTATACAGAGAATCTTAAACAACCATAAAGAAATTATTTTGCTTATTACCATTATACTCAATAATGAATGACAAATCTCTACTTATACGTACTATAACATCAATCAGCAAATTGGCGAACTTCATTTAAATTTTTCAAATCGCTGCAGCAGCTCATTAATCTTTACTCGCTAATATGTCAATAAAAATATCAACTAAACTAGGATCAAATTGGATGCCAGCATACTTTTTAAATTCATCAATGATAGCTTGTTTCCCTTTAGGGGATTTATAGGGCCTGCCATTTGACATGACATCATAGGCATCAACGATGGCTGTAATCCTAGCTAGTAAAGGTATTTCACTTTGTTTTAATCCCCGGGGGTACCCCCCTCCGTCCCATCTTTCGTGGTGAGACAGAATATCTTCTGCCACATGAGAAAATTGATTCGTGGCCTTCGCAATTCTGTAGCCAATTTCTGGATGTTCCTTGATCATTTCCCATTCTTCTTCATTCAGTTTCCCGGATTTGGTTAAGATCTCTTCTGGAATGTTAATCTTACCTATGTCGTGCAAAGTGATTAGCAGATACAAACGATTCAACTCTTCATCTGGCAGATCAAGTTTCCGTCCCATTTCCCAAGCAATATCCAACATTCTTTGCGCATGGGCTTCCGTTTCGTAGCTTTTAGCTTGCAGTGTACTCAACAATGCTTGAAGGATAGAGCTTCTCGCACTCTGATTTTCCGCCAGCTTCTGCCGAAACATATTATCTTCTGCTTCCCTTAAAACCTCTTCTAAGTCTTTATTGACGCTGTCTTTTACCCCACTTCCCAGGGCTAAAGAAATCGGAATATCTTTTACATATACATCCTGGCAGTTGTATTTGATCCGCTTGTAAATTATTTTCAGCTCTTCTGCATCAGTTCTAGTAAGCATAATGGCAAACTCATCATCGCCCCAGCGGGCAACTATATCTTCTTTACGACAGGAGTCATTAATGATTTTAGCTGCAGTTTTAAGCATCTCATCGCCTATTTGGCGTCCATAAGAATCATTAACCAGCTTCAGCCCGTTCAAATCTGCTATTAATATGCTGACAGGGAACTGCCTAATAGTATCTAACTTTTTCATTTCCGCTTCAAAATAATTCCGATTGTAAAGCCCAGTCAAACTGTCATGATAGCTCATATAGCGAATCTTTTCCTCTGCTTTCTTACGGTTGGTAATATCCTTTACAAGTGCCATAATTATATCCTGTTTATTATAGCGCACCATACCTGTGGATACTTCCACAAAAAGTAACGTGCCGTCTTTACGTTGATGAATATCTTCCACAGTCGTCCTTTCACCTTGACTGATTCGATCCCATAACGTGATCAGCTCCTCTTTAGAAAAACAACCACCGTAGATTTTAGGGTAAATAAAGTCAAAAATTGTCATCTCCAGCAATTCCTTACGCTTGTACCCTAGCTGAACACAGGCTTCTTGGTTGACGTCAATAATATTTCCTTCAAAATTATGCAGGTACATAGCCACCACATTTTGTTCAAACAAAGCCCGAAACTTATGTTCACTTTCCTTTAGTTTTCTCTTGTTTTCTACTTGTTCTGTGACATCGCTTTGAAAGCTAATATAAAGATCCTCATTTATCTTCACAGCCAGGTTATCATACCAAAATGTACTCCCGTCTTTTCTTTTTCCCTTGAGAGTTCCTTCAGCTTTACCCGTTTCCTGTACTTGCTCAAAGTGCGCTTTGGCAATATGCACAGATTCAGGATGAATGATATCACTGATTTTGGCGTCCAGCATCTCTTTCTTCGTATATCCCCGCATTTTACAGGCCTCGGGGTTTACTTCAATAAATCTTCCTTCGCCATCCACCACATTGATAATTCTTGATCCCTTCGGTATGGCCGGTCCTTTTAAGCCAGAAGGGTATCCATAACCATCCCATCTTTCATGATGATGTTTAATTATGTGAATTATTGCTTCATCATCCGTATAATAACTAGCTAACCTGGCCGAAATTTCGGGATGATCTTTCATGAACCTCCATTCTGCCTCTGTGAGCTGAGTTTTTTTGTTCAAAATTCTATCGGGGAGACATGCCTTTCCCACATCATGTAGTAACCCAGCGATTTTTATACGCACACAGTCTAGTTCAGACAATTTTAACTTCCTGGCAATATCAAAGGATAATTGGCTAACTCTTCTTGAATGGCCTTCCATATATTTGTCTCGATATTCCATAACTTTAACTAAGCCATATATGCCTCTTGTATATCGGTCTTTTAGATTTTGATTTTTGACTTCTATTAAATTTTCGAGTTTTTGTTTGTATTGTTGTTGGGAAAAACGCTGATCAGCGATAGAAAATGCCATTTCTAGGGAATTAAATAATTCATTGAATAAGTCGCCATGCATTCTCGTGACTTTAGTCATGAGTTAGTGGCGACATATGTTAGATAAAACAAA
>CAZARY010000108.1:0-2238 GCA_964487675.1 uncultured Clostridia bacterium
AGCAAGAAAAATTGACATGTGGTGTTAATTTACGTTCTAGAATAAATCAGGGAGGGATAACTATGTTAGATGTTTTAATTAAAAATGGAAAAATTGTAGACGGTACGGGTAGCCCTTGGTTTAAAGGTGAAATAGGTATTTCTAATGATGAAATCGTTAAAATTCGACACCAAATAGATACCGAAGCAAAAACTGTAATTGATGCCAAAGGGGAATATGTAGCCCCAGGTTTTATTGACATACACGCGCATTCTGATCAGTTGATTTTAAAACATCCAGAAGACGATGCAAAAATTATGCAGGGTGTTACAACAGCACTTTTAGGTCAAGATGGTCTCTCAATTGCTCCTGTAGATGCTGCAAATGTAGAGCCGGTGAAAAAAAGGGTGGCTGGTTTGCTAGGAACATATGTAAAAGAATGGACCTGGCGCAATATAAGCGAATATTTTCAGGAAATAGAAAAAGCTAGACCCACAACAAACAATATGATGCTGATCCCTCAAAGTAATATAAGAGCCATGGTCGTAGGTTGGGATAACAGGGAGGCAACCAGAGAAGAAATTGATAAAATGAAGGAATTAATCGAGGAAGCATTTGCACAAGGCGGTTGTGGTTTTTCAACTGGGCTCATCTATCCTCCAGCGATGTATGCAAGCAGGGAAGAAATGGTCGAATTACTAAAACTAACTGGAGAAAAAGGTGGTTTTTTTGTCGTTCATATGCGCAATGAAAGTGATTTAGTTAGAGACTCTTTGAAAGAGGTTATTGATATTTGCCAAGCTGCTGAATGTCCGCTGCATGTTTCCCATTTGAAAGTTGCCGGGAAAAGAAATTGGGGCTTATCAAATGACATTTTGCAGCTGATTGACCAAACTAGAGATGAAGGATTAGATGTCACTTTTGATCAATATCCTTATATAGCTGGTTCCACCATGCTGGATGCCACAATTCCACCCTGGTTTCATGAGGGTGGCGCCAATAAAATGCTTGAGCGGTTAAAAGACCCCAAACTGAGAGAAGAGTTGAAAGAAGCGCATGCAAGCTCAAGCTCTAAATGGGAAAACTTTGCAAATAGTTGTGGATTTGAAGGTATAATTGTGACTTCTGTTCAGTCTGAAGGAAACAAGTTTGCGGAAGGTAAAAGTGTAGCAGAACTTTCTGAAGAAACAGGGAAGCATCCATCTGATGTAATTGCGGACCTTCTGGTTGAAGAAGATAACGCGGTCACCATGGCTGTGTTTTATGGAGACGAAGAGGATGTTATCAATATAATGAAACATCCTGCTGCGTGTATTTGTTCAGATGGAATAGTCGGAGGTAAACCTCACCCAAGAGTATATGGAGCTTTCCCCCGGGTTTTGGGAAAATACGCTAGAGAACAAGGTGTTCTTCCAATAGAAAGCGCAGTACAAAGAATGACAGCTAACTCAGCAAAGAGATTGAATCTTCAAGATCGAGGAGTTCTGAGAGAAGGTTTGAAAGCAGATATAACAATGTTTAACCCGGAAACAATAATTGACACTGCTACCTATAAAGAACCAAATCAATACCCAGAAGGCATTTCACATGTTTTAGTTAATGGGAAAATTGTCATGAAAGATAAAGAATTAACTGGACAAAGACCTGGAAAAGTGATAAGAAAAGAGTAGAAATCAAGAAGTAACTATATAAACGCGCAAGAAACGGATGAGGAAAATCTCATCCGTTTCTTAACTTTTTTCTTCGAGGAGGTGACTGTTAAAATGAGTGAAAATAAATTGAATTACGGTTTTACTGGGATTCCAACTTTTTTGGGGACAAGACATATTGACAATATTGAAAAATTGGACAGTGAAAATTTTGAAGCAGCAGTGTTAGGGTTTCCCTTTGATGAAGGGTGCCCATTTATGCCAGGACAGCGCTTTGGCTGTCGTTCAATTCGGGAGCATTCGCTTAGGTTTGGAGGTGGAGGTTTCTATCATCCTGATAAAGATAAAATGTTTTTAGAAAACGAACTAAAGTGTAAAAAAATAGTAGATATTGGGGATGTGGATGTTATCCCAACTAGCATAGAAGAAAGTTTTTCTAAAGCTACAAAAATAGTGAAGAAAGTAAGGGAGTCCGAGATATTACTGGTTACACTCGGAGGCGACCACTCGATATCTTACCCTATTGTCCAAGGTTTTGAAAATGAAAATATTCATGTAATTCAATTTGATGCGCATACTGACTATTTGCCCATAAAATCCAATTATAAAT
>CAZARY010000108.1:2248-7746 GCA_964487675.1 uncultured Clostridia bacterium
TCACATGTTCATAGTCTTACCCAAGTTGGCTACCGCAGCATAAGAGATTTTAGCGGGAAAAGTTCTCGTGAGGCAGGGAACAAAGTGATTGGCATGAAAGAATTTAGACGATTAGGGCCTGAGGGTATAGCCAATGAATTGCCACAAAATGTCAGCTGTTATGTTAGTATTGATATCGATGTATTAGATATTTCACTAGTCCCCGGCTGCGTTTCTGCAGAGCCAAATGGTTTAACTTATTCAGAATTAGCAGAAACCCTGAAGACAATAGCAAACAATAATAAAATAGTGGGAGTTGATTTGGTGGAAGTGGCACCTAATCTTGACGTAGGGGCAGGAATTACTTCTTACTTAGCAGCTCATATTATAGTTGAATTTTTGGGGCAAATTTTTGAATAATTTATTGTTTTAGTGTTTTAGGCAGTGAAATGGAGTTTCAGGAAGAAAATTTACTTTTAGCAATGTAAGTTGTTTCATTTTTTAACATGAAAGGGTTGAAAAAGTCGTCACGCATTCTCGTGACTTTAGTCATAAGAGGTTCACAAAGCAGTTAAATTGCAGCTATTAGATTTTAATCAAGCTGAACTCCTAAGAAGTTTTCCGGTTTTTTTAGATATTTATAAGGCGAGATTAGATGACTTTTTATATTGAGATGGCTGAAGCATTTCCTCTGGAATGCCGCCTGGAGCAGCCCCCCTATTTCAAAGATCAAAAAAATAGTCCCCCTTTTTTGAAGGTCAAGGGGGGTTTTTTATGGGTATATGAAATTAAACACGGGCAAGGGCGGCTAATTCTCACTAGTTTAAGCCGGCAGCTTCTTTTACTCTAGATTGATGTTCTGGTGAAACGCTGTTCGTATTGTGAGTCTTGCTGTTTTTGAAGTGAATGCATATATGGCCCGGGAAATTATTATCATGGATGTTCTGTCTTCCGTGGGGCATTCCATTCATGGAGGCGGCTATGTTTCTCCCGTTAATACTGACAATGATGGCCCTGGGGCTCCAACACCAGGACCCGCCGTATGCTTCTCGCAGAGTAGCGGTGTCCTTAGCGGTTAAAGGTTCGACATCTGCATGGTTGGTGCCCCCCCGGCGCTTCACCTGGAAAGTGAGGCCAGTAGCCACATCTGTTACTGTGGCGGTGGCGCCTCTGGGGAAAAGTTGTTGAACTTCATCATCCCACCAGCACAGGTGTTCTCCGTGCTCGCTAGCTTCTTTCCTTTTTTCACGCTCTTCCTCGTCTGTATCATTTTGGGAATATTCATCACTGTCATGGAGCTCTACGTAATCAGCGCTAATCCAACCTTCCTTTTCAAGGGCACCTGTTTTAGAAATATCAATTTTTAACCAGTCTTGATATTCATTTTCATCTCCAGCAGTAGCTATGTCTAGCACTTGATAAGTCTCCCCTGCTTTAATTTGATGCACCTGGTCAGAGTGTATTGTCGGGTGATTTCTAACATTTAAAGCACTAGCATGGACTTCAATATCCATGCCTTCAAATTCTTCAATATTGCTAGGGTCATTAGATGATCCTTCTTCATCCTTTTGCACCGAGTCATCACGCGTAGAGATATAAACAGTATTATTATCTGCATTCCATTCTACATCAGTGCCTAACCCTTCACTTGCAAATCTCAAAGGAACCATAGTTTTGCCTTGTTCAGATATTTTTGGAACAGTATCCATGGTTTTTGTTTCCCCGTTAAGCTGATATTTTTTTTCTTTTATGTTTAAAACCAATTCCTCTTCTCCATAACTGATCTCCACTTGTTCTTCCTCACCGTCCCAATCTACATTCCCTCCTAATTCTTCTAATAAAAATCTTACAGGTACTTGTACTCGATTACTATCGTCCATGTAAGGACCCTGGTCCGGAAAAACTATACGTTCATCATCGATCTTAATAGATATATTATTAGCAAGCACGTTTTCAGCTCCAAAATTCACCAAAAAAGCTACAGCCATAATAGGCATTATTATGTACACAAAAGGGTTATTTGATAATCTCAATGACATACCTCCTTATAGTTTTAGCTACTTCCGGATATTACATTCTTCAGGCATAGGCTTTTAATAGGTGAACCATTCATCAACAGCTGTTTGATCCTTTATTGATATTTTGCTATATTAGTATTCGGCAACTTTTCGAATAAATCCTGCATATGTGATTGATTATTTTTATTATAGGGTTCATTCTCATTGAACAAACATTTTGTTGCTAAATCAAAAAACGGTGAACCTCTCATGACTCAAGTCACGAGAATGCGTGACGACTTTTTCAAAACATCCTCAGCACTTTTCTTGATACAACTAGGAAATAGAGGGGTGCGGGAAACAAATTTCAATTGACTATTCAGGGTTAAATAACTTTCTTAATCACGGCTAATGTGGTATTATCAAAAAACAAGCAATGATATTATTCAAATAATATTTGGGAAGGTGAACTCAATTGTACAAAATTCTTTTTCTGGTTATAATTTTACCTTTAACCTTGTTAGGGTGTAACATCCAAATACCTTTCGAGAGTAATCACAACCAAATATCTTCCGAGAGTACTCACAACCAAATACCACCCGGGACCACTCTTCAAGGAGTAGACGTCTCTGGCCTGAACGAAGACGAGTTTGAGGAGGCCAGGGAAGAAATTATTGAGGAGTGGAACCAGCGCAAAGTAAATATAATTAATTTGGAAAAAAGAAAGGAAATACCAGTAGCAAAGCTGGGGATCTCCTATCGTTTTGACCACGAAAATATCTTTGAAGAAGCAGGCGGCTACCAGTTGGATTACGAAATAGACCAAGATAAGGCTCTGCAAACATTGGAAGACAAGTTCGATTTCGTTATTGAAGAGCCCGTGAATGCTGAACTGGTAGTGGAAGAAGAACCCCAAATAATTGAGCATCAACCCGGGATCCGCCCCGATCCGGAATCTGCGTTAGAGAAAATTAAAGAAAATCCATTCAAAGAAGGATACTATCTATTTAACACGGAGTTTTTTCCTGAAGTTACCACCCAAGACATAGAGGACAAGGGGATTGAAGAGAAAGTTGGCTACTACCATACTGAATATAATCCTGGCAAGATAGGTAGATCGACCAATATAGAGATCGTTGCCGAACATGTGGACGGCAGCATATTGGCGCCGGGAGAGGAATTCAGTTTCAATGAAACAGCTGGCCCTTACAACTCCGCACGAGGATTTCAGCCGGCCGATGTCTATACCCCCGATGGGGTGGAAGAAGGAATTGGAGGTGGGGTGTGCCAAAACTCCTCTACCTTGTACATGGCTGCTTTGTTAGCAGGGCTAGAAATTACAGAGCACCATCCACACTCCTACACAGTGGGTTATCTGCCCTTGGGGCAAGATGCTAGCGTATCATACGGAGTTACAGATTTAAAAATAAAAAATACTCTGGATAATCACGTCTATATTCAGATGAACGCTGGAGGCGGGCATCTTGAGGTTACCATCTACGGCACTTCAGAAAAAGATGTAGAGGTTTACTCAGTAGTTTTAGAAGAGATTGAACCGCCGGAAGAAAAGGTAGAGACTTCAGACCTGGAAGAAGGTGAAGAAGAAGTGGAAGAATCAGGCGCCTACGGCTATAGAACTATCACCTATATAAGCACTAATGGCAATGAGAGTGTTTTGAGGGAAGATTACTATCATCCCAGAGAAAAAGTAATAAAAGTTCCCGAAGAGAAAGAAGAAGATGAAGAAGAAGACGCAGAGAAAGATAAAGATGAAGATGATGTCGAGAAAGAAGAAGATGAAGAAGATAAAGATGAAGATGATGATAATGATGGAGAAGAAAAAGAAGAAGATATAGAAGATGAAGAAAAAGAAGGTGAAAAAGATGAAGAAGAAAAAGTAGAAGATTTAGAAGATGAAGAAGAAGAAGTGAAAGAGGAAGAAGAAAAAGATCAAAATGATGAGAATAACGAGGAAAAAGATAATGATGAAAGCCACAAAGAAGAAAATGATTCTCAGGAAGACTGAACTACCGTAAAAAAATGGTGCGGTAGGTGGGACTCGAACCCACATGGGCTTCCGCCCACTAGGTCCTGAACCTAGCGCGTCTGCCGATTCCGCCACTACCGCATCTTCTTGGGAATATTCTAATCCATATCATTTAACATGTCAATTGTTTGTTAAAAATGTCAATTCTCGTAGAAGAGGATTTTTCAATACTTTTATCAAAATATTATGCTGACCTAAAATTAGACATCAAAAATAAAATAAGTGTTCGCATTGGAATATAAAACTAAATAGGAGGTTTTTTTCAAATAGTAGATTCCCCTCAATATGAAATTGTTGAACGCTTTTTTTCTGGGACCATGACCATTGGTGGAGCCTTTGTGATAATCCCGCTCATAGATTAAGAAGTGGCCTCAAAAAAGAGGATGGGAAAATGGGCCAGCTGCATTGGCCATCATTGGCGGTAGAAGCGCTATGATATTTTTACTAAGAAAAGGGGTAGTGATTGCTAAGAGCTTGGCTGACTAATGGAAGACATGTTGTATGTGATCCCCACTTATCAAATGAAAACGGCCCCTATTTTATTAATATAGCAACTTTTGTAGGGTATGAGATTCATAGGCTTATAGATGCAGGAGCTGCTTTTTTGAAATTTCATCCGGTACCCATTATAATATTAGGGGGAGTTTAGAGTGTCTTCCTATATTAGTGCTTTTAGTCAGGCAAACTGATTATCCGGATAATTCTATCAAATCCTCCTGTTGTACTTATAATTCTCAAAAAGGCAGGTGTTTAAAGATGCATGAAAATCAGCCAACTCGAGAAGATGCTAAGGCATTATTGAGAAGATTTGTCTCTGATGAAAGTCAAATTAAACACGCTCTGGCGGTGGAAGCGGTGATGCGCCACTTTGCGGAAAAATATGGTGAGGACCCAGAGAAATGGGGAGTAATTGGCCTGGTTCATGATCTCGATTATCAACTACACCCCGAGGAACATTGCCAGAAAGTTCGTGGTTACTTAGAAAAAGAGGGATGGCCGGAGGAACATATTCGGGCTATAGAAAGCCATGGGTGGAAATTGTGTACAGATGTAAAACCAGAACAATTTATGGAAAAAGTTTTGTATACGATCGATGAATTAACCGGCCTTATAGCTGCTACTGCCCTGGTGAGACCGAGTAAAAGCATTCATGACGTGAAAGTGAAATCGGTCAAGAAAAAGTGGAAGCAAAAAGAATTTGCGGCAGGCATCAAACGGGAAGTAATAGATGATGGCATAGAGATGTTGGACATGGACCACAATGAAGTAATCGATGAAACAATTAAAGGGATGCAAAAAGTAGCTAACGAAATTGGTTTAGAGGGTAAAAGCTGATACAGGTCAACAAAAAATAGTTGTTTTGTTATCACTTCTTATCTTATTCGTTTTAGTTTATAATATATTAATAAAAAAACGGTTAATCTTTGGGAAAAATTTTATAGTCAAAAAAAGAGGAATTTCACGAAAAAGAAAGA
>CAZARY010000109.1:0-7623 GCA_964487675.1 uncultured Clostridia bacterium
AATTGCTTATTCTTTGCTCACCGCTTGTACGGATGAGTAAATCGGGATCCGGTAAGTCCGGTTTGTATAGGTTTTGCTGAATAAATTTTTCATCTATTGATTCAAAATCAATTTTTGCTGTCGCTGCCTGGCGTACTATTTCTTTACAAACATCCACAATTTCTTGCCTGCCTCCATAGTTTATTGCAAAGTTTAAAGTTAAAGAACTGTTGTTTTTTGTAGCGTCTATGCCTTCTTGAATAACTTCTCTGGTTTTATCGGGAAGGGTATCAAGATCACCCATAACAGTTATCTGAATGTCATTTTGCTTTAGATTATTCAATTCCTTTTTCAAATATTCTTGGGGTAAAGCCATTAAAAAATCTACCTCTTGCCTGGGGCGTTTCCAATTTTCTGTCGAAAAAGCGAACAAGGTAATTGTTTCTATTCCAATATCTTTACCTACCTCCGTAATACGTTTTATAGATTTAATGCCCTCTCTATGCCCTGCTATGCGAGGCAATCCCCTAGATTTTGCCCACCTGCCGTTACCATCCATAATAACAGCCACGTGAGCTGGAATTTTTTCTCTATCCAGTTGATTCAAATAAGCCTTTGTATCTGCCATCTCCATCCTCTCCTGACTAGAAATATACCCCCTCATACAGCTACGAGGGGGTAAATTAAACTATTATAACTAGTTTTCTGTTTGCTTTATTCTTCAACTATTGCATCTGTTGGACATTCATCCACACAGGAACCACATTCAGTGCAATTTTCATTAATGGTGAAAATCTCTTCACCTTCTTCAATTGCGTCCACAGGACAAGCGTCAATACAAGAACCGCACGCAATACATTCTTCAGTAATTCTAAATGCCATAACTTTCCCTCCTTCACTCGTATTATGTTTACTTAATAAAATGAGTTATTCACTTCCGACATATTCAACGAAATCGTTTACATAAATGAGAGAAACTATGATGGTAGGTTCAGTTGAATGCATATTTTTACTATCTTCCTTTGCATTACCAAAAAATTGGTTTTCCTTGGTATCCATCAACCCCGGATTTATACAATGAATATTGACCACACGCCAGTCTGCATCCTTGTTACAATCTGGATTGTTAATTTTGTCCAAATCTAAATTGTTTTTGCCATGTTTCCCTAAAGTTTCTAAAATATAATGGACGCCAATGCTATCTAATTCATTTTTTGCTTCAGGCAGAGGCAACCCAATTAAATCATTTTTCAATTTTACAGTCAATGCCTGATTATTCATAAGCATATCCTTTAAAACGCAGATATTTCTTCTTCTTTTACTTTAACCGCCTCATCCACCTTTTCAATATACTTATCAGTGAGTTTTTGAATTTCATCTTGACCTCGCTTGCTCTCATCTTCGGATATTTCGCTTTCCTTTTGTCTCTTTTTCAGCTCGTCGTTGGCTTCTCGTCGGACGTTTCTGATGGCAACCCTGGTATCTTCAGCTTTCTGGCGTACAAGTTTAATCAATTCATTACGTCTTTCTTCAGTCAATTCTGGAATTTTGAGCCTTACAACTTCTCCATCATTGTTAGGTGTAAGTCCTAAATCACTTTTATGAATGGCTTTTTCTATGTTTTCAATAGAACTTGGATCATAAGGCTGAATAACCAAAAGTCTGGGTTCCGGGGCAGAAATGTTTGCAAGCTGGTTTAAAGGAGTTTCCATGCCATAGTAATCTACTGTAACATCTTCCAATATTTTGGGATTGGCCCTGCCTGCGCGAAGGGAACTCAAATCTTTTTTCAAAGTGGAAAGAGATTTACTCATTTTCTTCTCTGCTTCCTTAAAAATGTCATCCACAATAGACCCTCCTCAATCAATTAATGTCCCAATTTTTTCACCCATAATTGCTTTCTTAATATTCCCCTTCATCGATAAGCCAAAAACAATGATCGGTATATTGTTATCCATACACAAACTAGCTGCCGTAGAATCCATGACGCCAAGTTTGCTGTTTAATATATCTAGATATTTAAGGTGGTTGTATTTAACCGCCTTATGGTTTTCCAGCGGGTCTGAATCATACACCGCGTCGACTTTTCCTTTTGCCAATAATATTACGGAAGCCTCAATTTCTGCGGCCCTAAGCGCAGCCGTGGTATCCGTGGAAAAAAATGGGTTGCCAGTGCCCCCGGCAAAAATAACGACTCTCCCTTTTTCCAAATGACGTATGGCCCTTCTTCTTATATAAGGCTCTGCCACTTGCTGCATTTCAATGGCGGTTTGCACCCTAGTGACAACATCGTATTTTTCCAACATATCCTGTAAAGCCAAGGCATTCATAACTGTAGCCAACATGCCCATGTAATCTGCTGATGCTCTATCCATCCCTTGTTTGCTTGCTACAGCCCCTCTCCATATATTGCCGCCACCCACAACGACGCTGACTTGTACTCCCAAATCAACGATCTCTTTTATTTGGGAAGAAATAGAATCTAATACTTCGGTATCTATCCCGTAATCCAGGTCACCGGCTAGGGCTTCGCCGCTCAATTTTAGAACCACACGTTTGCTTTCTACTTTTTCTTCCATAGCCCGTCCCCCTAATATTCTCTATTTATTTTCTATAAAGAAATTAAAAATCCTTTAAATATAACGTCTAATTTATAAATTTTCAGTGCAGTAAAAAGGAACACCTTAGGTGTTCCTTTTATAATACTATTCATTTTGTTTTGATTCCGAAGGCACTGATTCTTCCTGGTCAATAACCTCCCCCATCTCATATCGGACAAATCTACGAATAGAAATGTTTTCACCCAGTTTAGCAATGGTTTCTTTTTTAACTTCTTCTACTGTCTTATCAGGGTCTTTAACAAAAGGCTGTTCCATTAAGCAATTTTCTTCATAAAACTTATCCATCCGACCGGAAATGATCTGATCTAGTACATGCTCAGGTTTGCCCTCATTTAGCGCTTGTTGTTTCAAATTCTTTTCTTGCTCTTTTCTAATTTTTTCTGGTACTTCATCTCTTGTCAAGTAAGCAGGTGCCATTGCAGCAACATGCATTGCGATATCTTTGGTAAATGACTTAAAATCATCATTTTTAGCTACGAAATCCGTCTCGCAGTTCACCTCTAACAATACGCCTATTTTACCGCCTAAGTGAATATATGATTCGATCCTTCCCTCATTAACTTCTCGATCGGCTTTCTTCTCTGCTTTTGCCAACCCTTTTTCTTTTAAGAAATTTCTGGCTTTATCCATGTCTCCTTCAGCTTCTTTTAAAGCTTTTTTACATTCCATCATTCCTGCACCGGTTTTTTCTCTTAGTTCTTTAACCTGCGTAGCTTTTATCATTCTCATCCTCCTTACTGTTGCGCCTACTTTTCAGTGTTTTTTGTATGAATCTAATCTCCCAATCTAAATTTAAACAATACACTGCCATGATGAAGCATTTGTTTCTATATTTATTCACTTTCTGTCTCCGTTTCAATTGTATCTGCAGCTTCCTCATTATTTGCTGCGGCTTCAGTTAAATTGAGTGCGTCATCTTTTTCTTCTCCTGGGGCTTCAGTGCCTGCTGCGTCATCTACTGAATCAGGAGCCTCGGCTGAGGAAATGTCTGTTTCGGCAGTGGCTTCTGAAAGCTGAACGCCTTGCTTCCCTTCTAACACAGCATCCGCTATTTTACTGGTAATTAACTTCACAGCCCTTATGGCATCATCATTCCCGGGGATAACATAATCGATATCATCCGGATTGCAGTTCGTATCCACGATGGCCACAATAGGTATGCCAAGCTTTTTTGCTTCTGCTACAGCGATTTTTTCTTTTCGAGGGTCTACGACAAAAACCGCGCCCGGTAGATCTTTCATACCCCTTATGCCACCTAAGAATTTTTCCAGTTTAGCATGTTCACGCCTCAGGCTTTGGACTTCATTTTTAGGTAATACATCGAAGGTACCGTCTTGTTCCATGTCTTCAATTTCATAAAGTCTATTCAACCGCTTACTAATCGTTTGAAAATTAGTCATCATACCCCCGAGCCAGCGCTGGTTCACAAAAAACATATCGCATCGCTCGGCTTCATTTTTCACCGCATCCTGAGCCTGTTTCTTTGTCCCTACGAATAAGATCTCTTCGCCTTCTTCGGTCAATTCTTTTACAAATCGGTATGCTTCAGCCAATTTCTTCACTGTCTTTTGTAAATCTACAATGTAAATCCCATTTCTTTCTGTAAAGATATAGGGCTTCATTTTGGGATTCCATCTTCTTGTCTGATGACCGAAATGCACACCTGCCTCTAACAACTGTTTCATGGTAACAACACTCAAAACTATACACCTCCTGTTGGTTTTACCTCCACTTTCCTCTTATCCAGTTAGAACCCAAAAATCGGCACCCCTAACTGGATCAGAAAGCGTGTGTAATAACACCATTGGTAGTATATCACATGCATATAAATGTTGACAATTAAAATTTTATTAACAAAGTCGGGGCCATTGACATACTCCCACAGCTAAAGCCGCTAAAGCAGTTGGGTTTTTGCTGCAGTTTCTCGTAAAAAAAACCCTATTCAGGGCCTCGAGTTATTTGGTCCACAATTGTGCTTTTGTCTGCATGGGGTGAAAACTCATATTCACCGGGTCTGATGTCCGTTATTTTCTCTTCTGTAAGCAAATGATCTACAAATGTCTCTGCGTCGTCTATTATCTCATATTCCTCTAGTAATATAGAAACTTCATCAGCAGCCATTCCGTCAGAAATCTCAACTATGATGGCTTGCAGCTCCTTATCACCAGTTCCACCTGGCTTGACTTTTTTTTCATTTTCTATTCCCGCATTATTAATATCGTCGTTTTGTGTTGCATTGCCTAAATCTTCAAAAAGTTCTTCCTCTTCTGTATCAATCGACTCTTCTTCATACCATCTTGAGCCCTCTTTATCCAACTCATTATCCAAATCTCTGGACATAAAAACAGAGGGCATCCCGATATTATTGAATAAAAAGAACAAGGAGCTAATGATCATACCGATACCTATCCCAAGTGTTATTTTAGGATCTATTTTCATCTCCGGCGCCTCCATTCTGCCGGTACAAATTTATCATCAATTGTATTTCCCCTTTACCTTTTCCAGTTTCTTGGGCAATTTCTGTGATTGTCCATCCTTTTTGCCAGAAATCTATAACGTGCTTGTGTTTTTCCAAATATTTGGGATAAAAGTTAATCATATTGTTATTTTTACAGGCGTCATTATCCCAAATCTCTTCATTTATAGTATTTTTAGTTTTTTCTTCATTTTCTTTACTACTAGAAGTGGCGTGCTCCTTGTTTTGTTTATCCATTGATTGAGGTTTAGATTTTTTCTTTTTGGCAATATTTGCAGGGTTGTAAAGATTTAAACTGTTCTGTGAAGAAGAGACCATTTTAGTTTTCAATGCCGGGTTTTGAGATTTTTCTGGCATTTCTCCTTGATTTCTATCATTTACAACTTTTGCTTGTTTTCTAAACCGGTTAGATTTTTGATTGGCATCTTCATCGCTTTCACCAGCTGCCATATCTATTTTTCCCAAGGCCACCTCCTTATCAAGCATTTCCTGCAGCTTTGAAATTTTATTGTCTGCTCTGTTCATAAAACTCTCCAGTTCCATTTCCTTATTACTTAACCGACGAATCATCTCTTCAGTACTAGCTTCCATTTCTTTTAATATCTCACTGGCAAGCAGCTGCTTCTTTTTTGGAAACGTGGCGTCGGCATTAGTATCGTCGTCGAATCTGAACCGGGCATCAGGGTTGCCTTTCTTTTTTTGGTGTCTTAGTTTAATGGTTGAAAAAATAACAAGTATAAGACCTATTACAAAAGTGGCCAAATGGAAAATCATATCTTCACCTCAAATATTGTCTAATGATATTAATAGCAAAAGAGATTACAAGGTAATATCGACATATCGCCCTGAATCGACCGAGGCACGCCGTTTATTAACTGAGTTCCGGGATTGTCTCCCTTCACGTCCATCTTCATCGTCACTTTTTGTTCGGACCCCTTCTTCAGATGTATCAGAACTCTCCTGAACGGCCTGGGATTTAAACTGTTGGTCTCGTTGAAAAGCTGAATTCAATAAATAATATTGCCAGTAGGGATTATTTTGTCCTTGGGATGCAATTTGAGCCACTTCAGGCATTTTGCTGTACATGATCTGTATTTCACCAGGCATAAAGGTCATGGGTGGTCACTCCTTTGCCGGCTTACGAATAGGGTTCAGTAATCACTTCGCCTTCGTCAGATAACTTAAAAATAACGCCATGCTCTTCATCGCGAATGTTTTTACATGCTTCCCCGATCATCACTCTTACGCCTGGATAAACAATCCTCTGCACTTTCACTTTACCTTTTTTGCTATCCCTCATTGTTTCCTGAATCTTTTCCACTTCTCTGGTCTGCTCGTCCACCATATTATTAAGATGCGATTTGGTATGCTGCAAGCGGACCAACATGCTTTCTTTGTCTTCAGGCAATTTGCCTTTCGTATCTTTAATTTTCTCTAATATAGCGATGGCTTTTTCAGTTTTATCAAGGTTTTCTTTGGTGTTTTTAAGTTCTTCTTGCAATTCCTTATATTTTTGCCGCAGCTTGGGGTCAATCCCAACTTCTACTGAAGTAGCAGTGGCGAAGCTTGATCCCATCACTTTACAAAGCACTTCTTCTTCCGCAGCCAATTTTCCTCCCACAATGAGTCCTTTTTTTCCTTCATGGGCGTTGATTTTACGGGCTCTTATGTGGCTGTGAAGAATACCTTCTACCACATTCACTTCATCTTGGGCTTCCACATGGGCGTTTTCAATAAATTTACTCGACACGGAACCTTCAGCTTTAATAGTACCTTTACCCCTGCCCTGAATGCCCCCTGATATGTCCACGTCTCCTCCTGCTTCTATATAGCAACTATCAATGCTTTTCTTAATCAAAACATCACCAGCAGCTTTCACAGTCATACCACTTTTTATTTCTCCTTTGACCATCACATTGCCCACAAAGTCAATATTTCCCACTGACACATCCAGATCACCGGTTACTTCATAAACGGGATATACATGAACAGCGCCGTCCATATTCACAACCACCTGACCATCAATACCAGCGCTTAACCGCATGCAATCTTCATCTAATTTATTATTTTTCCCTGGTTTGATATTTACATCTTTGCCAGGATTAGGGGGAACCATTTCACCAAAAACATTCCTACCTGGAACACCCTCTCCTGGCGGTGTTTTGGTTGCCAGAACATCACCCGCTTTAACATTGGTTATATTCTCGATATTATAATGGTCAACGCTTCCATCTTCCCTTTCCACAGGCTTTTGTTCCTTTAATTCAAAATGATAATAGATTTTCGCATCTTCTCCATCTACTGGCACATCCCCTTCTGCAATAGTTTTATAGCCACCATTTGTTCCAGATTCCACTAACTTGTTCACTGCTTGGTAATCCACATTATAGGAGATACCCCTTTTTTTGAGATTTTCTAAAACCTCTTCAGGCGTCACTTTTTTTCCCCTACCCTGAGGTAGATCCACTCTCAACAAGGCTTCCATATCTTTGTTTTCTAATTTAGTTTCAAAACTCCCATTAATAATATGCTCCTCAAGGTATCCTG
>CAZARY010000110.1:0-7570 GCA_964487675.1 uncultured Clostridia bacterium
AACAGGTTTATTAGTGAAACCTCCGATCCAAAAACAAAAAATTGAGGAACTTATTGAGTTCCCCAAGGATCATTTCTTGAATCAGATCTTTAGACAAAGAAACAAAGAAATATTCTTAAAAATGACATCGTTTAATATTAAAATCCCATCATCTACTATAAATAAAGATAGCCCCTAGAACAATAATTATGATGATAATACTTATAAGTCTTGATACCAATCGCCTAATAAGGAATCCTGCAGGATTCCTAGCCTTTCTTCCACCCAACAGAAATAAAATTTTGCGGAAGCTCATATCAAAATTTCCCTGCTAATTTAAGAAGCCTGTTTTCTCACGCTATAACCAAATCATGATTTTACTCTCTCGTCTGATTTCCAAGTATATCTATACCAGGCAAAACTTTACCTTATAATAAGAAGTTAACGTGGAAGCTTACCGACGCAACAGCTCCAGATTTTTTCTATGTAGGTTCGCTATATAAGTGGAGTCTATCTGCTAATAACAACTTCTAATTTAATTCTCTACTATGTCTATACATACTTCTCCGCGATTTCTCCAAAGACCGGCAACTTATAACTATCGTTCTGATAAGCTTTAACCATTAGAAGAATCCACAAAACTAATCCTACCAATCCTATGAGGGTAGATATAAGCCCTAAGATTGCTGATAGAAAAGCTAGAGGCGTTAGCAAAAATATTCCCGTCAATATAGAGATCACTATACTTAAAACAGTTAAAAACCCGAAGATTAATATGGACTGCATGGCGTGAAACCTAACAAATTGGTTATCTTTTTCAATGAAATAAAAAATTATTCCCGTAATCCACCCAACTAAATAACATAAAACTCCCGCTATATTGGGCTGCAATCCAATCGTTGTTTTCTCTTGCATGAGTTAATCCCCCTTGTAAAAAAAATTAAAAGATTTTGAATTTACCTGTTACTCACTATACAAACAAAATATTTTCATCAATATAAATGTACTGATACGTTCCAATGTTTGGAAATTTGTTCAATTTATCACACCTTTTGGAAAAGTAAAATTTGAATAAATTAGGATAGAAATTCAAACAATAAAAAATAAGTTAACATTATGCATTTAAACTAAAACCTTGCGATACTTCTCCTTTCATTAAAACAGCAATATAAAAAGATATTTTTTGAATCCCTAAAAATCGACATTAGACATTAATTGTTATATATTGTTAAATAAAACCTATCATAATTTTTCGAATCTTGCAAACTTATCTCATTGTAAGAAGCCGCATCCGGAACCCTACTGCTTTAGTTGTGGGAGTAAATCAAAAACACTCGTCTTTTCGCTTCATTTCGGTACATGATAGGCGTTAGTCATTATGTCTTTCCAATCCCTTTTTTAGTAACAGCTCAATCTCACTTAACGCGCGCTCAAAAAAAACTCCTGGAGAAGGAATTACCTCCTTTTTCTCCAGATATTCCCTCATAATGCCTTCAATTGATCCAAAGATAATGGTAGCAACCAGGTCGGCATCTGTATTCTCTCTGAGCATGTCCTTTTCTTTGCCTTCAATCACTATTTCTTTGATGAATCTTTTCAAACCACTTTCCTTACATGGATAATTGCGGGTATTTTGTCTCTCATTTAGAATGATTTTAACGATATCCGGATTTGCTTCAACTTCATCTAAATGTTTTTCTATAATAAGTTCAATCTTTTCTACAGGTTGTTTGGGCTGAGTTGAAATTTTTTGAAAATATTCGTGCCTTTTATCAAATTCTACCTGGAAAATATACTCTAAGATATCCTGCTTGTTTTTAAAATAATTATATATTGTACCAACAGCAACACCAGCCTTTTTCGCTATTTCATCGGTGGTGGTATTATAAAACCCCTTTTCTGCAAAAACGTATATCGCTGTGTTTCTGATCAATTCTTTCTTATCGCTCATTTTACCCCTCCGATGCCGAAGTATTGCCTTCCATGGTTGAATCTTTTTCATCTTCTGTTTTTTCCTCTTTTATATTTGTTTCAATACATATATTCGTTTTTCCTACAATAAATTCAATTACTATACCCAAAAGCATCATAAAAATCACAGTTAAAATCAGCCTAACCATCGCAAAATCTACGCCAAGAAATTGAATTTCAACCATTATTTGTGGGAGCTTCGCAGCGGCCCAAACGCCAATAAATACGATGATATTTCTCACTCTGGCCCCTTTTCGGTAGAGCGCCGCTGCCAAAGGGAACGCAACATAAACAGGCCCCGCAGGTAAAGTGCCGAATACAAAGGACAAAATAAAACCCTTAAAACCGGCCTCTTTACCCATATACTTTTGCACAAATTCTTTTGGCACCCAAATTTCAAATAATCCCATAAGCAGAAAAACCGGTGGGATAATTAAGGCCATTTCTTGTAAGTAATCTGCAGCAATTTCGGTGCTCCTGATCCCTTGTTCTGGGAAGATTATTAAGCTCAGTGCATAACATAATAAAACAATGACTAATACCAGATATTCTATATTTATCCTGTTTTTAATCGTCTCAAGTTTTTGAATCATTATAGAATCACTCCAATTAATACAGCGATGACAATTGCAGTTACAAAACTTAAACTATTTCGCAGCAAAGCAAATCTGGTGCCAAAAGTTTTCGCTTCCAATGGAAATGTTACGGTTCCAACCATCGTCAACGTGGTAATAAGTGCTGCCACAGTAACCACCGCAGCACCACTGCGCAATAAAGACCCTGCCAGCGGCATAGCAATGATATTTGGAATCAAGGTGACAGCACCAAAAATAGCTGCCATCATGGTCCCTGTCATCCCTGCTTCTTCCCCTAAATAAATTTCAATTATTTCAGGAGGAACATAACCTAACAAAAGCCCCACCAACCCTGTAATTATCAGTAGCTGCGGCAACAATTTTAGAAACATCTTCTTGCCTACATAAAAAGCTTGCTTGGTCTTAGTTCTATTTTTACTTACAGAATAAAGCAAAGCAGAAACAAATATTGCATAAATGATGACCAATTCCAATACGCTCACCTCTTAATGAATGATTATTCATTCATACTTATTTTATTAATTCTCTTAACTATTGTCAATTTTTACTTCGATCATAAATAGGCTTTTTAATATATTGACAGGCTTACTTTTTTATGGGAAAATATGAGTGAGTAATCACTTTATTAGGAGGTAGATAAAATGCCAGAAGGAAATCATGATCCCATTCAAGATGCGAAAGAAAAACTGGGTTTTACTCCCCCGGCTTTTAAGACAGCTGATAAGCTAGGTGAAGACTTCAAAAAAGTCATTGGCGATTATTATGACATCATTTACAAGGAAGATGTTATCCCGCTTAAATATAAGTATCTAATGGCGATAGCTACTGGAATAATGACAGAACATAAACCCAAGGTGATGATCGATACCAAAAAAGCGCTGCAATTTGGCGCCACCAAGGAAGAAGTAATTGAAGTGCTCAGGATGTGTGTTTGGTGGAAAGGCGCTCCTACCTTAGTTAAAATTGTACCCGATGTATTGAATTTTTTAGAAAAAAGAGCTAGTAACTGATGATTGATTCAATGGATAGAAACAATTGATAAAAATTCCCTCAGAAACTTTTTAAGGATAATGAATTTTTTGCAATATGAATGATCAAAAACCAATTTGAAAAAACTAATTGTTTGTCTGACAATCTGCTTTTAAAAGCTCATTTAAAAAATATGCCCTATTTGAAAAATAATCAGGGTGTGTTTTTTGATTAACTTCACTTACATTAAGCTATCACTCTCCTTAACCCGTTTTGAAAACCCAGATACAATGCTTAAATCGCCTCACAAGCTGGGCGTTTTGACATTTAACACAGAAAATGATTCATTCTGATCTGCCCGGAGCGCCATGGTTGTTTCTCTAGGGCAAACAACGATATCATCTCTTTCTACCACTGATTCCTCTTCACCAATTTTAATAGTACCTTTGCCCGCTACTACATAAAAAAACACATCTACCGGGACGCTGTGTTCTGGCACAGTATCCCCTGACTTTAAATTGAGATTCATCACTTGTACATGCTCATGTTTAATCAGTTGTTTTGCCAATACCCCTCTTTTGTTTGCCTTCCCTTCCATCTCATGCATTTTTATAACTTCCATCGGATTCACCTCCTACAGAATTTGTTTTTGGCAACTTGCCATAACTAATCGCTTCAGTTGGACAAACCATATTACGTTCATGGCAAACTAAACACTCTTTATTCAATTTGTAGTTAATAATTTTTTGTTCCAGTCAAAAAAAGATTCACTAATTCTTCAATTACAGTTATATGATCAAACTGTTTATATCCATGCTGTTCTGCATTAAATATTTCTCTCCAGGCCACAAATGGCATGAACATGCCAAGAAAGGCACGTGCAGCAATAGATGGGTCTAATTCCTTAAACTCACCTTCGTATACTTTACTTGTAATCAAATTTTCCAATGGCTGTATTATTTTACTAGCGACATTTTCAATAAACAGTTTTTGTAAATTAGTATTAAACCTTGATTCATAAAGTAAAATTGCTAACAAATCGCTGTTTTTTTGAATGAAAGCCTTGTGTTTTAATAAAAAGTCCGTTAATGCTTTTTGTGAATTTTGCGCATACATATCAGTAAACATCTGGGTAATCTGTTCTGTATCCACTTCCTCTACAAGGGCCAATAAAATATTTTCTTTATTACCAAAATGATTAAAAACCGAACCTTCAGAGACATCTGCATTAGCAGCTATTTCTACTGTTTTCGTTTGATGATAGCCTTTTTTGAAAAAAAGTTTTCTGGCAGATGCTAGGATTTTTTTCCTGGTAGCCTTTTTTTGATGTGCATTACGCAAGCTAATCCCTCCTCTCAAAAAACGTGACTAGTCATTAGTTGATAGTACCTCAATTTATATATCCTAATTGTATGGTGAGGGCTCACTCATTATACTCCATTATATAATTCTTCCAACTTTTATACCATAGCCCATAAATATTTATCATCAATAATTCAATGAGCAGTTTTTTGCGCCACCAACAAAAGTTCAAACTGCGAAGGTTTGTCGAGTTCCTTGTATACATTAAAACACCAATATTTTCTCCGCTTTTTCGGCCATTTGAGCAAATTCCTTCATATTGCTTCTTTCAGCACCCTTTGTAATATCGTCGTCGCCCAATCCCCGGGCGTCCATACAAGTCCCTCATAATTTTACTTTGCCCTTTTTACTTAAAATGCCTTTAATCATACGCTCGATATTAAAAAATCCTTGCGGAGTTTTTTGTCCAGCTAAAGCATTATGTACTCCATCCCCCGTTAAAAAGAGCTCTACCTCCGCGCCCTGATTAAGCTGCAAGCTCATCGCCATTCGCATTGCGTTATAAGATCTCTCGGTGCCATACGGGCCGTCATTAACGATAAATAAATAGCTCATTCTAAACACCTTCCAACGCTAGATATGAGAAAAGCCAACACCCAACATTAATGGAAGCTACATAAAACTATCCCGCTGCTATTCATTATAATACATGTTTAAAAAATAAAACTGTAATCTATATCACATATTCCCAAGTTTTTTCGCTTAGACAAGTTTTTTGACCAACAACAAAGTAAGCTATTAATAACAATCGGGTTTAATCATCCAGCAGCCGTTTCTCCCCTTCTAATTCACTGATTCTACTCGCGTCCATTGTGAATTCAGCCGTCCCTAAATAGTTCCCCTCTTCATCTCAGATGGGTTTAAACAGTATATACACAAATTTATCCCCTAAGTTTATCCAAAAATCGGCATACGTTCTTTCTCCTTTTTTAAAAGCTTCCACAATTGCTTCAACTTTATCCAAACTCTTTGGGGGATGGCAGTTTTCTACTTTTCTTCCCAAAATCTGCTTGGTTCTGACAAAAATCCGCTCCGCATGATCGGTAAAATATCTGGCCCTGTCATCCTTATCAACAAAAGTTATCTCTATCGGTAATGAGTTTAATAAGCAGGTAAGTTCTTTAAGGCCCAGTTCTCCAGTCGGAAATTGGATTTTGCCTGAATCATAAACGGTTTGTTCTTCCGCTTTTGCTTTTAATTTTCCAATTAAATCATCAATTTCTGCAGGTCTTTCAATGTAGCAATATCCTACCTGGTCGCTTTCTTTGAGAATATCACCCCATTCCCCGGGTTGGAGTTTTTCAAGAGCAGTTGGAAAAAGGATATTTTCCTCTCTAAATATCATCCCTTCAACTTCCTCAACTAAAGGAGCGATGCTATTTTCTATACATTGGTTTAATTGCGTTTGATCACTTGCCCCTGACACACATTGTACGCTCTCTTTGATTAGTTCTCTTACTTCATCGTCCTTTCCCCACATAACTGTCGTCGGTCCTTTATAGCCATACTTTTCTAAATAAGGGAAGAGCTGCTGTTCTTTTCTCACATAGTGTATGTCCACTTTCTTCAACTGTTCCAATAAAGATTGCATCTTTGATTGTAATTCGTTTAATTCATATTGATCCGCTTCTTTCATAAACTCTTTTATTTTGGCAGTAATCTTTTCAATTTCTCGATTTTCTTGTTTAAATAAACTTACCGGATGAGCCGGGTCTTGTTCTTTTAATTCTACTTTTTCCAGCGCAGATTGAAACAACAAAGCGTGAACATTGCAAAATTTCTTAATTTCATCGGAAGTCAATTCACCTTCTTCAAGCAGTTCCTGTTCTATTTCTGCGATATCCACGGATTGAATGCTTCCCACCTCAGTTTCAAATTTTTCTTTCGCCTTTTCTGGAGATAAACCTTGATGCAGTTCTTTAATTATTTCCTTAATGGCAGATTTTTGCTTTTCTTGGCTACCAGACAAATTTATACCTCCCTATCTCGTTTAATAAGATTAATTGAAATTATTCTACTATACCTGCCCCAACCAATCCGGAAGTTCACCTTCTTTTTTACCATTGAATTCACACTGGGAATAAGGACATGGTTCACATCTTCCTTTTAAAGGTGGTATCGGGGGTTCGCCTTTAATCGCATCAATCAAATTTTTTGTTGCGCTAATATTATCACTGTCACCTTCGACTGAAAGCACCACAGAACCTTCTGACCCACCAATGCCTCCGGTAGCCATTGGAGTGGCTTCGACGTTGGTTAAAATTTTTAAAGCTTCTATCTCTGTAATAGGGGTTGTATTTGTCAGGCAGTAAAGTCCAAAATTTGCCCCTTTGGAATAGTCAAAGGTGCTCGCGCCAGACTTTTGTGCTGCTTGTTTTACCGAAGGAATCATCTTTTCTAATCCTACAGGCACGATATACTTCAGTCCTCTAGAAGTTACGATGCCAATTGTTTTGCCGACAGTCCCCCCTTCAAAACCAGAGGTGATAACGCCCACATTGCCTTCGGGGTCAATACAATTAGCACCTTTAATCACTACGGTTTCTTTATGAAAATCATGAAGCGCTTCTCCCGGGCTTTTGTTTACGATTTCTCCTTTATACAGGACCAATGGTATTCTTTTATCTCGATCTTCCGAACTGGTAACACAGAGTAAACCTGAAACATTCGTACCTACAGTACACCTTTCAGGA
>CAZARY010000111.1:0-7503 GCA_964487675.1 uncultured Clostridia bacterium
ACCTGTAATTGAAAAATCGTCGCGCTTTTTAGTCTAGCTTTTTCACCCTTTTATGTTTATATGCCCCTGGGGAAGATGAGCCATTCATCTTATTCAGGGGTATGTATTTTCATCACCTGATTCTTACTGGTTCCCACACATTCCCCTCGTCTCAATTTACTCTTGGATAGGCTTACTTCTTTTTTCGATGGTCTCAAAAATTCTTGAGCCCACAGGCGGGCATCCGGGGCAAAAATCCACCCCATATTCATCCTTATATCTTTTAGCGCAGTTACCGATTAAAAAAACACAGCCCTTGGTTAAATTTGTGACCTCCAAATCCTTCCCCGCAGCCAGGGTATAAATAAAATCTTCTGGCAGTTTGTGGCTGTGCGCCTTTAAAAAACTCATGATGGAAGCGCTGCAAGCACTACAGCTCCCTTTTTCCACAATAGATACATTGGGGAAAAAATCTTTAAACTTTTCCGTAGTGGGAAGGCTGAATGTTCGACCATATTTTAAATAATCCTCTGGTTCTATTTTAAGTTCAGCATATTCCACACCATCAACCTTCTCACAGGTGAGATTTATATGGGGAATGGCATCATGACTCATTCCCATCAATTCAACAGCTGCCATATCTGCTGCCACTGGATTTTGGCTTGCCACAACCGTATCAAGGCTGACAGGGGTTCCAATGCTGGGGCCAAACCCCTCCATACCCACAATACCATCTATGACTGCATAATCAGGTAGCAGTGCTGCAGACATATCAGCGATTCCATAGTCTAAGGTTAACCCGCGATTTTTATCAGGCGGCTCTATAATGCTCCGATGCAGCCTCGTTTTTTCCTTCTTATATAGGCACCCTTTCATGTTTTTAATAGACAAGGTTACTGTGGTATACATGTGGGTTTTCATAACGGGTACAGATACAATTAAATCCACATGATCAATAAAAGAAGTGAAGTTTAAGCTATCCACAATCACACCGGCAGGTACCTCCCTGGTGAGAGGGCTATACTGATCCAAATCCACCGGCTCAGCACCTTCTTCCCGGGATACCGATAGTATTCCTGATGAAGCCAAGGCTTCCCATTCACTAATTCCTGCTATTGCACCATCGCCAACAAATATTTTTGCCGATGCGTTATCTTGAAAAAATCTGATAATCCCTCTTACCACTTCAGGATGAGTGCAAGTCGCTGATTTTTCTGGACCCAAACGACCGATGCTGGGCTTAATTAAGATTCTCTTTCCCTTTGCCTCATCTGTAAATACCGACTCGAGTGCATTATAAGCCAGCTTCCATGCTGGTTTTCCATTTTTTACGACCACCTTGTTTTCCTTGATGTTTTTCAATCGAAACCCCTCATTTCTTTTAAGCACGCTTATTACTGCAAACCACTCCAACAAAATGATAATAGATTTATATGAACCAAGTTTGACGTACTTCCACTGTTAACACAGTAAGCTTTCTATTTCAGTTTCTCGAAACAGTGAACCTCTCATAACTAAGGCAGCAAGAATGCGTGCCGACTTTCTTAAAATAACTTTCCCTACTGAATCTTTTTTAAGCCTATTCTGCCCCTGCTAATATCGATGTTGAGCACTTCTACCTTTACCACATCTCCCACCGAAACCTCTTCCATAGGGTGTTTTACAAACCTGTCACTTAAATTTGAAATATGAATAAGGCCATCATGCTTTAAACCAAGATCTATAAAAGCGCCAAAATCCACTACATTTCTGACTTCCCCCTCCAGCATCATGCCTTCTTTAAGGTCTTCAATGTTTATAACTTCTTTTTTTAATTTTGGCTTCTGGAATTCATCCCGGGGATCATACAGCGGCTTTTTAAAAGCCTCCAGAAAATCCTTTAAAGTATAAGAATCTGTCCCGATTTTTACCAACTGATCCTGAAAAGCGCATGCGTCTTTAAGCATAGCAGCTGCCATTTCCCGCAAATCCGAAGTTCCAATATCGAATATGGATTTGTCCCAGTGCTCAAGCACGGCTTCTGCCAACCGGTAAGATTCTGGGTGAATTGCTGTCCTGTCCAGCGGGTTTTGTCCATTTAAGATGCGGAGAAACCCTGCGCTTTGTTCGAAGCTTTTCGGGCCCAATCCCTTGACTTTTTTGAGCTGCTCCCGATCTCTAAAAGAACCCAGCTCCCATCTGGTATTCACTATATTTTCCGCCCTGGTTTTATTAAGCCCGGATATATATTGAAGCAAGTACACCGAAGCAGTATTGACATCCACTCCTACCTGGTTAACCACTTTTTCCACCACAAACTGGACCGCTTCCCTTAATTTTCCCTGGGGAACATCATGTTGATATTGCCCGACCCCCACCGATTTGGGATCTATTTTAACCAGCTCAGCCAAAGGATCTACTACTCTCCGTGCAATAGAAATAGCGCTTCGCTCCTGTACATCTAATTGAGGATATTCTTCACCTGCCAACCTGGAGGCAGAATAAACACTGGCACCATCTTCGCTGACGATGGCATATTGGATGTTTAAGTTTAAGTCTCCGATGGCAGCCGATATGAATTCCTCTGTCTCTCGAGATGCGGTACCATTGCCTATGGCTACAATTTCTACCTGAAGCGTGTTGATATATTTTGCCAATTTTTCTCTAGCAGATGCCACTTGGTTGAAGGGAGGGGTGGGGTATATCACATCCACTGCCAGCATATCACCCCTTGGGTCGATAACCGCCAGCTTGCAGCCTGACCGATAAGCTGGATCAATTCCCATGATAACTTTTCCCTTTATGGGAGGCTGCATTAACAGTCGTTCCAGGTTATGGGCAAAAATATTAATGGCTCTTTCTTCTGCTGCTTCTGATTGGGCTGCCCTAAGGGCCCTTTCAACAGCCGGTATAATCAATCGCTTACAAGCATCTTCAACCGCTCTTTCCACCATTTCTCTTGCATAATTTTTGTTGACTGCATGCGTTTCTTGAACCGCTATTCCATCGACCACATGTTTTTCCGGTGATTGGTAAGTGATTTTCAGTATGCCTTCCTTCTCACCTCGATTCAAAGCCATTAAGCGGTGATAAGGCATATTTGCCAGTTTTTCCTGGTAGTCATAATAATCTTCATACACGCCCTCTTCATCTTTTTGCTGGTTTTTAAGTTCAGATTTTAGGACTACTTCCGGGCTAACGATTTGCCTGGCTTTCCGCCTGTTTTCCATTTTTTCCGCCACTTGCTCCGCCAGGATATCGCAGGCTCCTTGCAGCGCCACTTCCACATTTTCAACACCTTTTTCAGAGTCTACAAACTGCTGCGCCAGTTCCAAAGCTTCTTGCCTTGTTTCAATTTTTCCTTCTTTTATGCGATGCGCCAGGTTCAAGAGCCCTCGGTCCTTAGCTTTCATCCCCCGGGTTTTTTTCTTTTGCTTATATGGCTTGTAGAGTTCTTCTAACTCCTGCATATTTTCAGCCGCAAGCACCGCTCTTTTCAATTCCGCTGTGAGCTGTTCCCTTTTCCATAAAGTGTTAAGTATTTCCTCTTTCCTTTTATCTAAATGAAACAGATAATCCCAACGCTCAATGATGCTGCGTATGGCTTCCTCACTTAAATTGTCAGTTTCGTTTTTTCGGTACCTGGAGACAAAAGGTACAGTATTGCCTTCTTCTTTAATCAGTTGGATAACTTTCTGCACCTGCTGTCGGGACAAATGCAATTCCGTTTTCACATCGGTTAGTCGTTCTTCGTCGGTTTTTCCCCTACTTTTTTTTGGCACCTCTTCGTTCAAATGCTATCCCTCCAAGTCGTGAGCTTTGTGGACTGATCTATAAGAGAATAGTTTTTAATTTTAAAAAATGCCTCCTTTCTACTTGAATACCTGCTCAAGCTGTTCATAGACTTCATCCGGGACAACGCCAAGCCGCCATAGAGAAACGCCTTTAAGTTGATAGCGCTCCACAAGTTCCCATTTCTTTCCCAAACTGGCCTCACACTCAAAATAAATATAATTCTCTAGGCCTTTTTCATCTTCAAAGTTGATGTAGCTCATCCCAGCTGATTCATCCCATTGCCTCTCTAAATCTTGTGAATCAATCATTTCATAGACCGAATCCAAATAAGGGTGCGATATCCGCCACTTCCTGGTGACTTCAGGCTCTTCCAAGTGATCTTCATGAATGTCTTCCTCCACTGTTTGGAGCTTATCTTCCTCTTTCTTTTCTTCATAATCCATATCACCAATTTCCCGATATCTGACCGCAGGCATCCTCAACCCTAAAACAATTTTTTCATTTGGAAGTTCCGTGACAAGCTGCCTTATCCCTTCCTCAACCCTATTTATCGGTGCAGTTGCGCTGGGTTCCTGCCTGCTGTGATAGTCGTATGCCATCACCACTATTTTATCTGCTGCCGCTCCTAACCTGTGATAGTCGTATCCATCGTAGGCGCTGTTGGGAGGAGGGACTGTAACCACAAGTTTTTTGTCGTCTTTCAGTGCCTCATTCAATTCAGTGACAAACTCTACATAATCGGATCTCACCTGGCTAATATTTTCTTCATCCCCGCTCAACCCGAGTTCTTCTATATCCAGGTTTATACCCGCGTAATTATCGGCCTCCAATTCATTAAATAAGCTGTTAATAATTTTTTCCCTTTTTGCTTCATCATTAAAAATCTCCGCCAAATTTCCTTCGCTTTCCCGAGCAAAAACCATCAGATGACCGGGTAGATTCCTATCCGATAATTCTCCTAATACCATTTCGTATCCCCTAGGCCTTTGAAAACCATATGCTCCTCCGGTACTGGTAAGCTCACCTTCACTGGTGATTTCAAACCATCCCAGGTGAATGTGATCAAACAAATGGATACGAGACGCTTCGCTCACTTCAGGGTAGGGCGCACCAAATAGCTCTGTCCAGCTCGATCTTTTCGCATCCCCCAGTGTATAAAATCCCGAGAGGGTGCCGCGGATATTTTTTAAGGGTTCATCGCCATCTCTTGCAGAAGCAAGCCATATTTCCCCATCTTGATAATCGACGTTCATACCAAAAGTTTCATTGAAAAATCTTAAAGGAATAAGGGTCCTACCTTCGTGTATTTGAGGTACCACGTCTATTTTTGTGGCTTCCCCATTAATGTGTGCAGTTTCAGAACCTATAGTTAAAGTCAGTTTTTTCCCCAATTCCGTGGAATGTGCAACTACCCGTTGTGTTTCTGCTTCCCAGGTAACATCTACTCCTATGGCCTCCGATAACCTGCGGAAAGGCACCAGGGTGCGACTTTCTCTGATAATTGGCCTGGCTTCATCAAATTCCAATAGCTCACCATGAATATATACATTTATGTCTTCTTCATTAGCATACACTTGATCAGCAAGGTTAAGCAGCAATACTATCGCCGCAAAAGCCATCAGTGTCAGCATTCCTAAATGTTTGAAATGATTTCGTGAATGATTAATTTTAGGTCTTACCTTTTCTTTTTGCCCCACCGAACGTATTGAACAATGAATACTAGTGCAATTGGTGGTTTCCAGTGCTCGCTTTAACATGGCTCATCACTCCCACGGATTTGATATTCAAAATCTTATACTCATAATAGCTAATAACAAACGCAAAGTAAACAACTTTTCATTAGATCGCTCCAATTCTTTATTAAAAAAGGTCATATCCATATAGCTCTCACCAAGAATCATACAACATAGGGTTTTTTCAAGAGTTTAACTGACATTTTTAAAATTGTATTTTGAATAAATGATATAATATTAATTAAGAATGATAATTTGAATTTGTAAAGGAGGCTGGTGAAAACATATGCTCACAAAAACTCAAATAGCTGCTGAAATTGAACAACTGGTCAAATCGGAAGGGAATAAATATTTTGATCGACCCCTGGTTGGCTTTTCTTCAGCCAACGATACGCTGTACCGCCAGTTTAAACGCATAATTGGTGCGTACCATATGACCCCTGCTCAGGTATTCAAAAAAGAGTTCACTACGAAGCTGAAAGAAGGCACAGTGATTTCCTGGGTACTTCCGTTTAACCAAGAGGTTCGTAAGAGCAATCGCACCCAAAGCAAGTTTCCATCCCGTGAATGGGCCCACGGTAGGTATTACGGGGAAATGGTGAACAATCGCTTGAGAGAATATATTCCCACTCTTTTAAGCCAGCATGGCCAAAAAGGTATCGCACCCATGAAGTCGGAAAGTTGGCAGCGCTTTGACGAAACCATTGGTCATACTTCTAATTGGTCAGAGAGACATGCGGCTTTTGTTTCTGGCCTGGGAACGTTTAGCTTGAGCGATGGTCTTATCACACCGGCCGGGGTCGCTCACCGATGCGGCAATGTGGTTACCGATCTGGTTTTAGCGCCTTCTCCCAGGGATTATTCTACTCCTTATGAATATTGCCTTTACTTTGCCCGGGGTGAATGCGGAGAATGCATTAAAAGATGTCCTGGCAATGCCATTAACAAAGTGAGACACGATAAAAAAGCTTGCAGCAATTATATCAACACCTTTGAAAGCGATTTAAACGAAAAGTATCAAGTTGGTACCTCTGGCTGTGGGCTTTGTCAAACAAAGGTTGCGTGTGAACATAAAATCCCTTTGTAGTTTAAAAGTTTACTTTCCAAGCGAAATACATCAAAACTGAGTTAAAGCGGCACACCATTCAAAAGAGTCTGTACAGCAATTCTGGATATCTCGTAAAAACCTATTTATTTAAGAGCTTTAGCAAAACATATTTTATGCTTCAAATCTTGTGAATGTTGTAACATCATTGTGTCATAAGGTTGTTCAGAAGTCTATAGTGAAAGTTCGAATTATCACAACTTTTAAACATTTTTTGTTCTCCACTTATATCGATATTTTTAATTACCTTAGCTAATTGGAGATAGATACAACACTAAACAAATGTAAACGTCTTATCCAGTATTATCCAAAATGTCTTTGATATAAAGCTTCTATGTTTTCTGATAATTCGTGTCGAAATGCTTGATACTTTTTTAAAAGCGCTTTGCCTTCTTGGGTCAAGGTGGACCCACCGCCTGATTCACCGCCTACATGTCGTTCAATCACTTTACAAGACAGGTTTGCTTCTATCATCTTTATTATCTCCATGGCCTGGGAATATGACATGTTCATTTCTTGGGCTGCTTTTCTGAGCGACCCAAATTTTTCTATATTGTCTAGGATCCTGGCAGGCCCATCTCCAAACACCCTGCCATTTTCGTTTTCCAACCAAATTTTAGAGTTAACCTGAAAATCTTTCATGTTTTGCGCCCCCACTATAATCTATATCTTTCATGCTTTATGCCCCACGTAATCTATAGAGATGATAACTAATGCAGCAACCATTTGATAAGAAAAGTTGGCGTACTCCCCTAGCTAAATTTAGTAGGTTTTTGATTAATTTTTGCTCTGTTTGAAATTAGAAATTCATACTATATTTTTCAAAAAATGGTTATCAAGTTAAATCAGGATAAATCCCGTATTTGGTCTTACAATACTTTCGCTCATGGCTTTGCTGAACTGGCTGTAACC
>CAZARY010000112.1:0-7447 GCA_964487675.1 uncultured Clostridia bacterium
CCTGGCTATTTGTACCTGTGGCAATTTCTTCAACAGCCCTAGAAACCTCTTCTGCAGCGCTCTTGTTTTGTTCAGTGTTGGCACTCAATTCTTGAGAAGAGGAAGCTACCTGTTCGGCCTTTTCATTAATATCCTTGATCAGCTGGGTAACATTGCTCTGCATGGTAGCTAGAGAATTGGTGATCTCGCCAATCTCGTCTTTTCGGTTAAGGTACGATGCCGCTTCGTGATTTTCATCAAAACTGAAATCATAATTTGCTAGTTTTTCTATGATCTGTGTCAATACTTTAATGGGGTTTGTGACTCTATTTAAAGTATACAAGGAGCCGCCTATTCCTAAAATAACTATAATAAGGGAGAAAAAGATAAAGCTCCTATTTCCCTGGCTTACTATGGTATTAACATCTTCTATAGGTACTCCAGAAAACCACATACCGAGCACTTCTCCGTCATTATTCTTGATGGGCGTATAGATAGTTTGGTAAGCCGTATTGATCACTTCAGCTTCACCGGTGTATTCTTCTTCTTCTAATAAGACCTTTTCAGCTACGCTGTCTGCGGATTGAGTCCCTAAAATTCGTTCGCCCTGCTCGTCTCTGATAGAAGTTGCTACGCGCGTATCTTCCTGAAATATGGTAAAAACAGAGCCTGTTTGTTCTTCTATGGCATCTAAGGTTTCATTCATGGCTTCGACGGGAGTGTCCCCTTTATACATTTCTCCTTCCTCTATCCGCCATTCCCCTCCATATTTATTTTCTAACATATACAGGCCCATATTGAGATCGCCTTTCAGTTTGTCTTCCACAGTATTGTCCACTACTTCGTTTACTGTTGAGTTATTAAAATACCCTAAAACGCCAGCAGTCACAATGATCAACCCTACAAATAAAATGGTCAATTTACCTTTAATACTAATTTTATTAAACATGTCCTATATCCCTCCATTTTTCAGTTAATATTTTAATTGAGCTTTTTTAAAGAAAGCCATTTAATCTTCCGTGGTGGGTATGTGGTGGGTATTATGTAAAAATAATAGTATCTAAATGCTATTAACAGTGAAATTTAATGGCTAAATAAGAAAAGCTGTCCCAACAAAGACAGCTTTCTACTTCTTTCTTGGCAGCCTGACTGTCTTTAGCTTATCCTAAAGACTCGCAGCTTTGCGCCCCTACCTCGCGATAGGTTTGCCTTTATCAAACAGTATGATTAAGATACTAATTTCACTAAAGATAATTGTTCCACAATCCTGATAACTTTTTCTGTCACGCCTAATTTGATATCTTAATTTTATGTCTTAATTTTACATTGGAAATAATAAATTTGTAATAGGACCTTTGTATTAGTTTAGTTGCATTTAAATCCAAGCCCTAGGAGACAGCAAGAGGCAGCCCAACCAAATTATACCTATAAGGAAGATGCCAAGACCTATAAGGAAGATGCTAAGAGAGGATCGTTTTGAACCGTATGGAGAAAGCTGCACGATGAATTAGTTACCCTGGCAGCATATTTTATTGAGGATGTGCTTTGGAAGAATGAGATTTTTATCCTGATTATAGAGCGTCCTGAATCTGGCAGGTTTATTAAGCATAATGGTTATCAAGTTAAATCAGGATAAATTCCGTATTTGGTGTTACAATCTTTTCACTCATGGCTTTGCTGAGCTGGCTGTAACCATGCTCCCGATTTTGGGCTGCGTTAAAACGCCCTCACTGCGTTCGGTCAGACAGTGAACGCAGCTTTTCCAAAATCGGGCCACTGGTATGATCTTGAGCAAAAAATATTCGCTCAAGCATTGCAACTCACATTTAGTTTGCTTCCCTTGATTTAACTTAATAGCCAAATTAAGCGTTTCGGTTCTATTATTCCCTGGGGGTGATCGTTTTCTTTTGCCGGTGTCGTGTTCAAAAGAGTTCCTAAAATCATATAAATCTCCAGGGCGTTCATATTTTTGCTAATGGAAGTCAGTTTTTGAAATTTATTACCAATAATTTCGGGAGCGGTCAAAAATAGGCAGGTAATTCTTTGTTAAGTGGAGAAATAAATATACCATTAATGTTCGCATCATTAATATTCAAATAATGTTCGCATCATTAATATTCAAAAAATTATTAAAATATAATATGGGTGAAATAAATATAGATTAAATAGGAGGTGGTTTTCATGTTGATCAAATCTAAAATCGATTTAATAGGAAACACTCCCTTGATGAAGCTGGAGGATTCTGATATCAAAGCGAGTATTGTCGCCAAGCTTGATTATATGAATCCAAGCGGCAGCACAAAAGATCGAATAGCAAAGTACATGGTTGAGGATGCAGAACGAGAAGGTGTATTAAAACCTGGCAAAATAATTCTAGAAGCCAGTACAGGTAACACGGCAATCGCCCTTGCTTTTGTAGGGGCTGTTAAAGGGTACAAAGTAAAACTTTTTGTACCAAAAACTGTGGTAGAAAATGAAAAATTAACGTTCTTAAAATTGTTGAATGCAGAGGTTGAGCAAGTAGATACTGAAGATGTGGACAGTGATTCTGTGCATGGAGGCAGAATTGAACTGCTGCCTCGTCAAAAGTGTTTAGATTTAGAACAACAGGCTCCAGAAAAATATTGGTGGGCCAGGCAGTTTAGCAATAAAAGCAATGCTAGAGCACACTATGACAGTACGGGGAAGGAAATTGTCCAACAGCTTGGCAGCGAGCGAGTGGATGCCTTTGTCACTTCGATTGGCACAGCGGGCACATTTGTTGGGATCGCCAAAGCTGTTAAAGAAAAGTTTCCCGAGGCCAAATTGTTTTCTGTAGAACCCACAGATTTCGCGCTCTTGCAAAATGGAAAGGAAGGGATTATATTAATTGACGGTATTTCTGGTGGGCTGTTATTGGAAGCCGCTGACTTGGTTGATGAAGTGTTAACGGTCAATACCCAACAGGCAGTAGAAATGTCGAATAAATTAGCGGCGCACTATGGGATCCTTTGTGGCATTTCAAGCGGAGCGAACTACTATGCGGCTAAGCTGGTCAGTGATAAATATCCTGAGTTTGAGAATATACTGACAATCTTTCCTGACAGGGTAGATAGATACTTCACGACAACGAAATATACCACTTAAATCATTGTATATCTAAAATATGCATGGAGCACGGGGTTGTAAAACGTTTGGTTGCTGTAAGCTTAGGGCTTCACGAAAACAATTGATCAAACAAAAAACCTAATGCCATTAGAAAACCAAACAAGAAAACAGTGTGCTGAATGACCGGGAAAAGCCAATAAACAGCCGTTCGTTCGAAAATGTTGCTGTGCAGGGAAAAGTCGGCTTATAGTTAGGGAGCAATTGGCGTTCGTGGACTAAAGCAGAATGGGCAAAGAGGATGTCGATTCTGAATAACTGGATAAAATCGTGAACCTCTCATGACTAAAGTCACGAGAATACGTGACAACTTTTTCAATTACACACTTATACCTGCCCGGATTGCTGGGTTTTTTTGTTATGCTTTCAACCTTGCTTTTAATTATTTCAGTTGTTTTGTCAAGCAGTCAAGCCTTTCATCCTTTTATTTATTTGCTTCGATAACTGAAGTTATAATAAAATAGTTATATCAAGATTTCTAGATGATTTCTTCTTGCCTCTAAATAATTACAAAGCTGTATCCTTTGCCGAGAAGAGTAGAAATACTGATTGACCTGGCGAAAATATATTTGACCGGGCAGTGGCGATTAAAACATACTAAGTAGGAGGGCTACTGATTCAGCTGTGGAGGTACGGCAGGGGGTATTTTAGCTGCATAATGTTTGTTACCATACCATTCAATTGATTGGACGGGATGATTTTGAACCTGAAGAGCCTGGACAAGCCCCTTATTTCTAAACGCTCTTCTATAAAGCTACTTGATTTGGAAAGGAAAGTTCAAACATGAAAATTTCTGGTGGCGTATTTTCAAATGTTAGCAAAACATGTTCTTATTTAGAACAAGATGTGTATTCAAAAAGCTCTATGGTGGCTATTAGTCATGCCATAGAAGAAGTGGTTTTACAGTCCGGATTGAAGGCGGATATGTACGTGTGCTTTCAAAACTTTGATTTTTTTCTGAAAGAGCAGACACGATACCTGGAATTAGCTCGGTACTGCAACCGGATTTACATTTACGCAACGGCCATAGACTATCACCAGCTTATGGATATCGCTTCTAAAGCAGAAAATATTAGATTTATTGAGATATCTTCCATTTCTTCCCTGGCCGATGAATGGAATGTAATGGTAGATCATCGGGAAGCCCCCATGATGCTTGTCACCCGGGAAGTTACAGGGGAAGAAGAGGGAGATGACTTTGATATGTTTGCCTGGTCCCAAGAAGAAGATTTCCGTTTGTTTAAGGGCTACTTAACCTTTGAACCAGAGCCTGTGCGTTATGCCATCAGTTTGATCAGGCGAATCACTCCTGAGGTTATTTTATGGCTTCCAGGTGAGGAGTCCCTGTTTCTTACCGTCCTTCAGCAGGATAGTGGTGGGAAATGCGGTGCTAAAGAGTCAATCCAGGTTATGGAAGCAACAGAGACAAAACCTCGTAGAAGCTCTGAAGCTGTTAGAACGCCTTCAAGTGATGCAAAAGCGTCCCAGGAAAATGCTTCCATTAAATCGGGGCTTCCTGGCACCCGAGCCAGAGCTTTTATCAACTTGGCATTAAATGAAATTGAAGCAGAAACCCGACAGCTCCAGAAAAAAAACGTGCGCCTCCAATCCGAAAAAGAGAAGAACAAACAGGCTTCTTTTGAAATGATAAAAAGACTTTGTTTTGCGGCGGAGTATCAGGATAAAGAAACCGCTCTTCATTTGATACGTATGAGTTACTTTGCCCAGGCATTATATCGGGCCTATGGAGCTGACCAGGCAGAGACGGAAATGATGCGGTATGCTGCTTTAACACATGATATAGGCAAGATCGGGGTGCCGGATAGAATACTGCTTAAAGAAGAGCCGCTTGATGACGAAGAGTATAAAACCATGCAAAAACATACCCGGTTGGGGGCAGAAATATTGGCCGATTCCAGAAACCGCATGATACAGATGGCCTGGGAAATATGTTATTATCACCATGAAAAATTTGATGGCAGTGGTTATCCGGAGGGCCTGGCCGGGGAGGATATTCCCGTGCCTGCGAGAATTGTGGCTATCGCCGATGTTTTTGATGTGCTGACCTCTCCTTGTGTTAATAAACCAGCGTACTCTTGGGAAGATGCGCTTGCTTACATGGAGGAAGGAAGGGACAAGCATTTTGATGGAAGATTACTGGATTTATTTTTGGACATTGGCGAAGAGGTCTACCAGTTCAAACGTAAAGTGGAAAGACAAGCGCAGTATCGGACTAAGACAGAGCTGCTGAGGCTTCATGTTTAAGAACCATAAATACACCCAACACATAGTAAAGGAAGCTCCCGCGGGAGCTTCCTTTACTATGTGTATTTAACCGTTCATCTGGAGCTTGGTTGTGTTGAATGGGTTATTTTAATTGAACTGCTTTTAAAGTCTCAATGAAATGACTAGCGTTAGCTTACAGTTCTTGAACGACCGCTGCTGCTTCGTCAATTTCTTCTTCATCCATTTCTTCGATATCACCACAACCCATCAAAGCTGTCAGCGACAACACGACCACTGCACCTAAAATAAGCACTTTTTTCATCATGGTTAATGCCTCCTTTTGTGGAATTGTTGATGTTTGATGACAGTATATCCCTTAGTTTAAAAGTCCATATCAATAAACTGCAAATAAATTGTAAATTCAAGAAATTTTTATCAAATACGTTGGTATGTTTAAACAAAAGCCTCACCTGTATTGAGATTGCAGCGATTGGCATTGCGCAGAAAGTATTTTTAGGCGTATAATTGAAAGCGAGTTTTTATTCAGGAGGCATTTACGCAGCGTAGCTGTTGTTGTTTTGTTAAAGTTTAATAGACCATATTGACCGCAATTCGTTATAATATGAATTATATACTGCACGTTCTATTTCACAAAAAAACATCATTGAGGAGAATAAAAATGATAAATTTGTCAAATGCCATCTCCCGCAATAAATACCGTTGGGTTATGTGGGCCATTATGGCTTTTGCTTTTCTGGTGGTATTCTTTCATCGCTATTCCCTGGTTGTGGTAGTGGATACCATTGGCGCTGAACTGCACTTGACCGGTACCCAGATAGGCAACCTTGCTTCTATGTACTTCTATATTTATGCCCTGATGCAGATCCCAGCTGGGATTCTCGCAGATACTATTGGCCCCAGGAAACTCACCGCAAGCGGCATGTTTATTGCTGGTGCGGGTGCTCTCCTGTTCGCTGCGGCTGGCACCCTAACAGGGATATATGCGGGCCGGTTTCTGGTCAGCATTGGCGTTGCCGGAATTTTGATTTGTTTAATGCGGGTCCAGGCGGTTTGGTTCAAGCCGGAAGAGTTTGCCACCTTGATAGGTTTTGCTTCTTTAATTGGAAACAGCGGGGGTATATTGGCAACAACGCCTTTTGCTTTATTGGTAATAGCCTTGGGCTGGCGGCCCTCGTTTGCTGTCATCGGCGTGGTTTCGCTGCTGCTGGCAGTGGCTTTGTGGTGGATTGTTCGTGACCGTCCGGAAGAATTGGGCTATGAGCCTGTGAATCTTAAAGAACCGGGTGAGGAAAAAGGAGACTTTAAACGGGGGTTTATGCACGTGGTGAAACAAAAAAATACCTGGTTTTGTTTTTTAGGCCTGGCAGGTGTTTTGGGCATTGTGATGAGTTTTTCCAGCACCTGGGGCGTTCAGTACATTATGCAGGTGTATGGGCTGCCCAGGGATGCCGCTGCTCATTTTATTTTAATATTTACGCTGGGGGTTATGGCAGGTTCACCGGTGATGGGGAGAGTGGCAGATAAGCTTGGTCGAAGGAAACCTTTAATTCAGATAGGAGCAGCTGTGTTTGCTCTGTTGTGGGGAATAAAAGTAATAGGGTTTGGTTCGGCTCCACCTCTTTCAATATTGCCGGTCTTTTATTTTTTTGCCGGCTTTTTTGGCATCTTTTTAATGCTTTCTCATGCCAGCGTTAAGGAATCGAACCCGACTAAGTTTACAGGTACAGCGCTGAGCATAATAAATACGGCGCCTTTTGTGGGCACCGTGGTGGCAAATTTTTTAGTGGGTGGGATATTGGATTTTACCTGGACGGGTATGATGGATAACGGGGCCAGGTTTTACGAGCTTTCCAGCTATCACTATGCTTTTTTGGCCTATTTTATTTTCACCCTCATTTCTTTAACGGCCTCTTTTTTTGTAACTGACACCCGGGTGAAATAAGATGTCCAGAACCGAAGCAAAAATAACTAAATTTACGGGAATCTGCAGCAGTACTCCCACAGATTGAACTGTGGGAGTACGTCAAGGCTCGGGGTAAACTTACCCCTTTAGGAAAAACAAACCTAAATAACAGTA
>CAZARY010000113.1:0-7427 GCA_964487675.1 uncultured Clostridia bacterium
TAATCCATTCCATTTTATTCCTACGTTTAATGGCGTATCTTCTACAAGATCAGCCATGATCAATGTGGCTGCAGAAAAAGGGGATAGCAGCAGTGCTAAATTAAGCCCAAGGAGTAAGGAAAAGGCTAAATTGCTCGCATTAAACATATCAAGAAAAGGACTTAATGTTTCACCCAGGATTGTAACCGTAATAAAAGGATGTATACCAATCAAGGCAAAAATAATAATTCCTACAGGTATAAAAAATAATACACCGGTTGTACCGACATTTAAAATTAACTCATAAAATAGGTCCGAAATAAGTGCTTCATTCATTCTAATAGAACCAGCGAAATAACCTGCGCTGATAAAAAGCGTAAACTGCCTTTGATAATTAGGTAAAGATTCATTTATTAATTTTTTAACAGACTTTGAATAATTTGGGAGCTTTTTTAAGTATAAACTCCATCCAAATGAAAAAATTACAGACATAATAATGATAAGATCCAACATCCCGTAAGCAGAAAAATAATCCAATGTGGCTAAAAGTGAAACTAGTAATATCAATAAGAAAATCAACGTTTTAATTTTTGCGTTTCTAAAAAGTGATTTTAATGGGTTTCCCGTTCTAGTTGAACAATGATTGTCTATGAGAGATTCATAGGTTCTCCCCTCCGTTTCTTCCACCAAATTAGGTGAGTTGTTCTGTAATATATTTTTTTTGACAAGCGGTAATCCCAACTTTATTGTAAAAATTGAAAAAACCCCTATTAAGCTAATAATAATGGCAGGCGGTACTGTCCCTATCCAAGAAGCGTCTGCTGCTTCCAATGAAATTGCCATACTTGCGGAAGTAGGGGTCCAAAGTAATACTAAGAAAAGCCCGCGTTTCCCTGCAGTTGACAAGAATAATTTCACATTATTGCTTAAAGTTTTAATTGACTTTTCAATCGTATAGTAGACAACTGGAATAGCTGCAACAACTATAGACATACCAAATAAATAAGCAATCAAAGTCGTAGCAACATATAAGATCCCCTCGTTTTTTATTTCCCGATTGACAAAGTCGCGTATAATTTGTGAATAACCACCTATCTCCATAGGAAAACCAAGAAAACGAATCAAGACCAGAAGAGTGAAAATATCTGTCATTCGTCTAATAGCAATAAAAAATTCCGCCGTTTCTGCCCCAGCATGAATTAAAAAAGAGGTACCAAGTAGTAAAAAAGCAGAAGATAAGTACAGGGTGATGCCGCGAACTAAAGGCAAAGAAATAATGAGTCCAATCAATGCTAAAACGGAAGTGACAACAAATAACTCCTCCCAAATAAAGGTAGCAAAAATATATGAGATGATAACACCTAAATACAAAAATTTTTTGATTGCTTGAACATTTACTATACTCATTGAAGTTTTCAATGGAGACATGGTGTATTTAAGCCCCCTAGAGCAACATTTTAGTAATTCCTCTAGGAAATCATAACACAATCGAATAATGAAAATAACCCTGCCTGTCAAATTCTAACTTTAAATATGAGTTTATACTAGCTAGGGAGAAGACAGTTTTATGTGGAACATTTCTTTTATATATAGGCGTACCAAAAATTCAGCCAGGGTGAAGTCACCCTGGCTGAACTACCGATCATAATTTATGAAATCTGATTATCAAATTAAGTTTAAATCAAGCAAACAAATTGTATGTGTGTTGCGATGCTTGAGCGAATACTGCTTTGCTTTAGATTATATCAGCGGACCGATTTTGGAGAAGCAGCGTTAACTGTTTGACCGAACGCAGTGAGGGAGTCTTAATGCAGCCCAAAATTCAGGCGCATGAAAACCTCCAGTTTAGCAAACCCATAAGCGAAAGCATTATAACACTAAATACAACAGTCATTTTGATTTCATTTTGATTTAACTTGATAGTTAGATTAATAAATACTTTGCTTATTCTTTCTTTCTAGCTGCTTTCCTTTGCCCCCTGATGAAAAAGGCCATAGAAAGTACTAAAATCACCCACAATACGATCATGATTTCACTGCTAAAGAAAAACCTGGGATCACCACGGCTCAAGATCATGGCTTGCCGCAAATTCGGCTCAAACAACGGGGCAACCAAAAAGGCCAATATCAAAGGGGCATCGGTGATTTTGTACCACCGGAAAAAGTAACCCAACAAACCAGAAATGAGCATGATGGTAATATCAAATGCCCTGCTCACATATGCATACACGCCAACGGTTAAAAAAATGGCAATTACTGGCCACAATATTTCTGGAGGGAGCTTGGTTAGTCGAGAATAGACAGGTATCAGCAATCGGCCTGCTACTAAATTAAACGGATTAGCCAAAATCAATAGCAAAAAAAGTGTGTACACGGTTTCAGTGTGATCAACCACTACCCGCGGACCTATAGGCACGCCTTCCATGATCAATGCGGCCATAAGCAAAGCCGCTATAGAACTTCCCGGCACACCAAATGTCAATGTGGGTATGAAAGTCGCACCTACCGTGGCATTGTTCGCCGATTCAGCCGCTGCAACCCCTTCTAGCGAACCTTTGCCGTAGTTTTTGTCTTTGGTAAACTGACTGGTTACAGAGTGAGCGGTATACGAGGCCAATGTTGCGCCCGGTCCAGGCAAAGCACCTAGAGCCGTCCCCAATAGTGAACCCAATCCAATTCCCCGCCAAGCGCCTATAAACTCCTTCCATTTGAGTCTTTCTTCCTTTTTTTTGAGGATTTTCTCTTCAAATTCTTTCGCTCGCACCTGACCGTTAACCGCAGCGCGTGGATTTTTGATAATATGGTAAACTTGTGCGATAATTTCCGGCACCGCAAAAAATCCCATTAAAAAAGCCACCAGTGGAAACCCAGCCCTTAGAAATGTGATGCCAAAATGAAATCTCACCGTACCCTGAATGACATCTCGTCCTATTATGGCAAGAAAAAAACCTATTCCTGCCGATATAATCCCACGGCCTGGGTCTTTTGCAGTAAATATTACAACCAAAGAAAGCGCCAACAGATAAAGAACAGTCAGTTCTCCCGGTCCAAAACGCGGGGCAAACATTCCAATAGGGACCACTAAAAATATCAACACAATATCGCTAAATACATCCCCCGTAATGGAAGAGTATAACCCCATATCCAGGGCCTTTTTCCCTTTGCCTTGCTTGGTAAGCGCATATCCATCCGCCACTGTAGCAGCAGCCCCAGAAACCCCTGGGGTCCCAAAACTAATAGCGGTAATAGAACCCCCAAAATTCCCACCCTTATAAGTCCCAATTAAAATACCCAGGGTTTGATGAAACGGCAATATAAATGAAAAAGGCAACACCAATGCAATGGGTAGGGTATGAGCCAAGCCTGGAATGGCACCTACAGAGATCCCAATAACCACGCCTAGGGCTATAAACAAAGCCGTGTCCAGCGCAAACACTGTATAAAAAGCGGAAACAGCTGCATCAACATCCAGTATGAACATATGACCCCCCTCTTTCTATTAAGTTTAAGGTAATGGCGTACCAGGCAAATGGATGCCCAATAGCACTTCAAAAAGCAAATAAACAGCACCAGTAACGCCTACAGCGAGTACAAAAGCAAAGATGAGTTTCGGCAAAAAAAGTTTGGGGTCTCCTGCAATTTGCGTATCCCTGTAAGCAATCCATGTCCACCAGGCAAACAAAAAAACAAAAGTAGATGTGGCCAGTCCAATATTTCTAAAGGCCCAACTATAAAGCCAGATGACAAAAATGACCCCGGCAATATATGGCCACATATTTGTTCTATCCAGTATGATGGATTTTACCGATTCAGATTTGTCCTTTAGAAAAACGAGCACTCCTCCTAAACCGATAAGGGCTATGGCAACCCTGGGAATAAACAAAACCCGTGCATCCAAATCCATTGTGAAAGTAGCTATAAAGCCAATAATAGAAAGGAAAATTAACAATAATGCCACTTTGCTGTTTAAAGTCAGCTTTGCAATCATGATTTATTTGCTCACCCCTTCCTCCGTTGAGTAAACACCCCTCATTCCACCCACAAGTTCAAAGTGCCTTGATAACATAAGAAGTATTAATAAAATAATCTTACCCTTTAAATGCTTTGAAGTCAATAATATTCACCATTTCAGATAGAATAAAACATAAAATTATTATGATTGACAATATTTTTAATTTTTCCCGCTGATTTTTTGCTTTGCTTTGTAATCCTAATATTAGCTCAATCAAAGTCATAAAAATTTATTTACCCGTTTCTAGCTCATTTCTCATATTTAAAAGTCCAAAAAATAAACAGGCAGAAAGCAGCCGTTGCCTTCTGCCGCTTAACAGTTGTGTTTATGTTTTTGCGTCACGCACAAAGTTTTTACATACATTAATATTGTCAGTGAGTATTATTTACTCAGAAACCTTTTTACTACTTCTAAGGAAAAATATCATAGAGAATATAAGAATAATCCACAACACGATGGAAATAGTACTATCAAAGAAAAATCTTGGATCGCCGCCTGACATCATTAAAGCTTGCCTAAGGTTTGGTTCAAAAAGCGGGGCTACTAAAAACGCCAACACCAAAGGGCCATCCGATATTTTATACCATCTAAAGAAATAGCCGATCACGCCGGAAATAAGCATTACTGGAATATCGAAGACCCGGTGTTCAAAGGAGTATACGCCGACTGTAAGAAACATGGCAATGATGGGCCATAAAATTTCTGGGGGAAGTTTCGTTAAACGAGAATAAACCGGGATTAAGATGCGACCAGCTATCAGGTTAAATGGGTTCGCCACTATAAGCAAAAGGAAAAGCGTGTAAACGGTTTCTGTATGATCAACCACCACGCGCGGTCCTATGGGCACCCCTTCCATGATCAGCGCTGCCATCAAAAGGGCCGCAATGGAACTTCCCGGCACGCCAAATGTTAAAGTAGGAATAAAAGTCGCGCCTACGGTAGCATTATTGGCCGTTTCTGCTGCTGCCACACCTTCAAGGGAGCCTTTGCCATAGTTCTCATCTTTTGTGAACTGACTGGTTACCGAATAGGCTGTATAAGAAGAAAGTGTAGCCCCCGGCCCTGGCAGTGCGCCTAAAGCCATCCCCAGTAAGGAGCCCAAGCTAATGCCACGCCAGGCATTTATAAACTCTCTAAAAGTCAACCCTTGTTCTTTCTTCTTAATGCGTTTTTCATATTCCTCTGCTCTCTTTGCGCCATTCTCAGCTGTTGCTTTCCTGACAAAGATATTATAGATCTGCGCCACAATTTCAGGCACGGCAAAAAAACCCATTAAGAATGGAACCAGCGGAAACCCACCTCGAAAAGCATCAAAACCAAACGTAAACCGCACCGTTCCTTGAATTACATCCCGACCAATAATGGCCAGGAAGAAACCCACACCCGCCGAAATCAAACCTTTGCCCGGATTTTCTGCTGAAAAAACCACGACCAAAGATAAAGCCAGTAGGTACAACACAGTTAACTCTGCCATGCCAAATTGAGGCGCAATCATCCCGATGGGAACCACCAGGAAAATCAATACAATGTCACTAAACAAGTCTCCTGTAATAGACGCATACAGCCCCATATCAAGTGCTTTTTTCCCTTTGCCCTGTTTGGTCAAGGCATACCCATCAGCAACTGTCGCTGCCGCACCTGAAACGCCAGGCGTTCCAAAGCTAATCGCCGTAATTGAGCCCCCAAAATTACCACCTTTATAAGTTCCAATTAAAATACCCAGGGTTTGGTGAAATGGTAAAACAAATGAAAAGGGGAGCACCAAAGCGATGGGTAATGTGTGAGCCAATCCAGGAATGGCACCCGTAGTAATCCCAATGGCTACCCCTATTGCTATGGCTACTGCGGTATCCAGAGCAAATACAGTATAAAAAGCAGAAACCGCCGCTTCTGCATCAAACATTGCATCAAACATGAATTAGCCTCCTTTTTTCTACGGTAAAGGCGTGCCTGGCAAGTGAATATTTAATAACAGGGTAAACAAAACATACATGGCGCCAGTAACAACTACAGCTATCCCTAAAAATACGAGAATTCTTGGAAAAAAATCCCTGGGGTTGCCGCTAACCCTAGCATCCCGATAGGAAATCCAAGCCCACCAAACGATTAAGAATGCAAAAGTAGAGGCCGCCAGTCCAATGTTTAAAACCGCCTGGCTATAAAGCCATATCGCCACAACCACACCGATAAGATGGGGAATCACATTGGTCCGATCCAATTCCGGCACTTTATCTGGCCTGCGCAAATCTCTCTGAACAATCAGGATCCCACCAACGCCAACCAATCCAATGGCAATTCTAGGGATTAGCAGCACTTCCGAATCTAAATCCATAAAAAAAGTAGCTATAATGCCAAGGATGGATATAAATATTAATATTAAGGCCACAATACTGTTTAAAGGCAGTCTCTTGGCCTGAGCAATCAATTTCTACCGCCTCCCTGAAAACAATGCTTTTTATTGAGCAAGGGCGGGAAACCCCGCCCTTGCTCACTTACTTTACGCATCAAATGCTTTATTGCGCCTCTAACCATTCTTCAAATTCCGGAATATAGTCTTCTCGTACTTCTACAAAAGCATTCCAGGTTTCTTGAGCAGTCAAGTGATTCAGTACAACGCCGTTTTCTTTGAAGTTATCGTGTAGTTCATCATCTTCTGCCAGGGCTGCAAATGCTTCCTCTATTCTTTCAACAACTGCGTCATCTACCCCAGCGGGGGCAAACATACCTAAGAAGTGTGGCTCTTGAGCGTGCTCCATGCCGTATTCTGCCACATTGGGCACATCGGGCATCAACGGATCAGTCTCTTGGAGAATTTGCGTGTGGACGAAAACTTCCAAGTCTCCGTCGCGATGCAGTGGTGCGCCTGCGGCCAAGCTCATGTGTCCCACGTCTACGTGATCTCCTGCCAAGTTCATAGCCACATCAGCGCCACCTTCTAAGGGCACTAATTCGTAATCATACTCGTCCGGTGGAAAGACCATCTCTGCCATCCAGTGCATCATGTTGCCTTCGCCCTGCGTGCCCAGAGCAACTTCGCCGGGATTTTCTTCCATATAATCGTACAGCTCATCTAGGGTATCCCACGGGGCGCCCATTCTAGAACCAAAGCAGAACGTCGGGCTGGCCAGTGCACCAACCGCATCAAAATCTTCTAATACAAACCCTGTTTCGTGAGCAGCCGGCTCAAACAACATAATCAAGGGATTCGCCCACATAAAGATGTTTTCATCAGGATCCTGTTGAGCCACGTGATAAGCGGCTTCTGTTCCCATTGCACCAGGCATGTTAACCACATCAGCTTGGATGCCTTCATCTCTTAGCGCTTCTGCCACATACCTGGCCGTAACATCATGCGAGCCTCCCGCATCAAAACCGACCACGATATCAATTTCCATGTCCTCCACTGGCTCTTCATCCGGCTCTTCTTCTACTTCTTC
>CAZARY010000114.1:0-7308 GCA_964487675.1 uncultured Clostridia bacterium
AGAGACGGCCAACACGCCATTTATCATGCTGCCCGAACAGCAAGCACGGTTGTTTAGCATCGACGCCCTGGCTGATGGACCTTTCCCTGAGCATTACGAACCATGGGAAAGTCCGGTAGAAAACCTGATGTCCCCGGTCCAGTTCAACCCACATTCAACAGAATGGTACCCCGACGAGCGGGCAGAGATCGGAGATCCAGAGTTCCCTTATGTGGCTACCAGCTACAGGGTGACAGAACACTACCAAACCGGCATGATGACCAGGAATATGCCCTGGCTCTATGAAGCCATGCCCGATATATTCGTTGAAATCAGCAAATCTTTGGCCAACGAATTAGGCGTGGTCAATGGAGATATGGTAGAAATCGAGACAGAACGAAGCAAATACAAAGCAGCGGCATGTGTTACTGGACGCGTCAAGCCGTTTAATGTAAATGGCAAAACCCTTGAAATGGTTGGTTTAGTATGGCATTGGGGTTATCAATGCAGAGCCAGTGGCCCTGTAGCCAATGATGTGTCACCTTCAATCGGGGATGCCAACACCACTATCCCTGAATATAAAGCATTCTTATGCAATGTAAGGAAGGTGAATAGCTGATGAGAAAAACCATGTTGATCGATACGTCAAAATGTATGGCATGCCGAGCATGTCAGATAGCATGTAAACAGTGGAATCAGCTACCGGCTGAACCCACTTCCTTTACAGGTTCTTATGAAAACCCTGTTGGAATATCACCAGTCACCTGGACCCGGATTGTTTTTCAAGAAAAAGAAGCCAGCAATTCGGAAGAGTTCTCTTGGTATTTCTCTAAGCATGGGTGTATGCACTGCAATGATGCCGCCTGTGCAACCGTATGCCCCACCGGTGCCATTTATCATACAGATGCCGGCACTGTTAATGTGGACTTTGATAAGTGTATTGGTTGTAACTACTGCGCAGCCAACTGTCCATTCCAGGTGATAAGTTTTGACCGCCGAACCAACGTACCCCCAAAATGTACCTTCTGTTACGATCGCATAGTTAACGGCTTTAAACCTGCATGCTCCAATGTTTGTCCTTCAGATGCGCTTAAATACGGTGACCGGGGAAAAATGATCAATGCCGCTTTTGACCGGGTTGCCTATCTAAATAATAACGGCAACCCTAGAGCTCAAGTATATGGAGATACAGAATTGGAGGGCCTGGGTATGCTTTACGTACTAGAAGATTCCCCTGAGTATTATGGTTTTCCAACTGATCCGACCGTATCCACGTCCGCCAGAATTTGGGGAGCTATTCTGACCCCATTTAGAGTGCTTTTAGCGTTATTGGTTGTAATCGGTGTCTTGGCTAACAGGTCGGAATATAATAAAGTATCCAGAGCCAGTAAAAAGAAAGATGATAAGGGGGTGTAAAAATTGGAAGTTAAATCTATTTCTGCAGGCGCTTTTTTGCCGCACTATAAAGATCAAACCGAGGGCCACGAAATCACCAGATTGTCTTTGCCCAAAGAAGTAATCATTCCACTTACTCAACACATAGGTGCCCCCTGTGAACCTCTGGTTAGCGTAGGAGATGAAGTCAGTGTGGGACAAAAAATTGGTGACAGCAAAGAATATATCAGTGCCCCTGTCCACGCCAGCGTAAGTGGAGTGGTAAAAGCTATAGAAGAACGACCGGGGGCTGAAGCTGTGGAAGAAAATTCAATTGTTATTGAAACCGATTTTGAAAACAGCCATCCCAAATGGGAGGTAAAAAATGATCCAGATCAATTAGAACCCAGCGAACTGTTGGAGCTTTTAAAAGATTCAGGGGTTGTCGGAATGGGAGGTGCAGCTTTTCCAACTTACGTTAACGTCAATCAGTCTCAACCTATAGATACCCTTCTATTAAACGGAGCTGAATGCGAACCATACCTAACCTGTGATCACAGACAGATGGTAGAAATGCCAGATGAACTTATAAAAGGGGCAGAAATCCTTATGCGGATTATTGGGGCTTCCATGTGTTACATCGGCATAGAAGACAATAAGCCCGAAGCGATAGAGTTGTTATCTGAAAAAACTAGAGAAAAAGGCCATATTGAAGTGGTGCCGTTAGCTTCCAAGTATCCCCAAGGATATAAATCACACTTAATCAATGCTGTTACAGGGAGAAGGGTTCCCCGGGGGGCCCGTTCAGCAGAACTAGGCTGTATCGTCCGAAATGTAGGAACCACTATTGCTGTTTATGAAGCGGTGGTGTATGGAAAACCACTATATGAAAGAGTTGTCACAGTAACAGGGCCTGCCATTCCAAAACCGGGCAACTTTTTAATCAGATTGGGCACCCCTATCCATCATGCACTCCGCGAATGTGGCCTGGAAGATTTTTCTGTTTTAGACGGGGGCAAGGTGGTTTTAGGTGGACCCATGACAGGCACTGCTCAATATTCCCTTAATGCACCTGTAATTAAAAACAGCACAGGCCTTCTGGCTTTTCCAGAAAAAAGTGTTCCAAGGGCAGAATATTTCAACTGCGTAAGATGTGGGGAATGTGTTGCACACTGTCCTGTTTATCTCTACCCAAATAAGCTCAGCATCTATGCCGAGGTAGAAATGTATGATGAAGCTGAAGAATGGGATGTCATGGACTGCATTGAATGCGGTTTATGCGTGTATCAATGCCCTTCCCAGCGCCCTATAGTTCAGTTTATTAAACAGGTTAAGCCTGTTATTAAGAAGATTCAGCGCAGCAGAAAATAACCTTAACACGGTCAAGGTTTAAGAAAGGAGGAGATTTGTTTGAGTGAACCAAGGCTGGTGGTGGATTCTTCTCCCCATCTTAGCAGTGATAAAAAGGTTTCCAGGGCAATGTATGATGTAATGATTGCCCTTGTACCTATAGTGCTCGTTTCCATTTACTTTTTTCAAATGCATGCGATATTTACCATTGTCATCTGCATGGCTACAGCGGCCCTGACAGAACTACTTTTTAGGAAGTTATTCAACAAGCCCCATACCCTGCATGATGGCAGTGCGTTACTCACAGGTTTATTCGTAGCCCTTTTATTCCCTGCAACGGTTAATGTGTTCACTGCAATCTTTGCCACCTTTATCGCCGTTGGCATTGCCAAAGAAGCTGTTGGTGGCCTGGGATGGAATATATTTAACCCAGCTATTTTTGGCAGAACAATGGTCATTATACTTTCTCCAATATTTGTCTGGCTAAGGGAGGCGTTTGTGTACCTCCAAGCAGATCTGGGCCCTGTGGACGTAATGACGCAGGCCACACCCCTAGCTATGCTGCAAGCAGGAATGGAAATGCCTTCATACGGGGAAATGCTGATTGCCTTCCCAGGAGGCGCTCTTTCTGAAATGTCCCCGTTAGCTTTAATCATAGGCGGAGCATATTTGCTCTATCGCGGACAGATAAATTGGCGTATTCCTGCTACTATTATTGGTACGGTTTTCGTTTTATCCCTTATTTCTGGGGCAGATCCTATTTACCAGTTACTGAGCGGTGGCATAATGATCGGCGCCTTCTTTATGGCAACGGACTGGGTAACAAGCCCTATCAATGATAAGGGTAAAATAATTTTCGGTGTAGCAATTGGTGTACTCATTGTGTTGTTCCGACTAGGTTTAGGAGCTACAGAAGGGGTGGCTTTTTCTATTCTTATTATGAATGCCTTTGTGCCTTATATTGAAAGAAAAACAAAACACCCCTCATTTAGTGAACCGATCCCTGAAACTGAAAAAGATAAGCCACAAAAACAGGAAAAACCAGCAACAAACTGATATAGGTACTTGATGGTTTCGATAAATAGGCCGCTGGATAGTAAAATACTATCCAGCGGCCTATTTTTTTATCGTTCTGCCAAATATACCGTCCCTCCGCAATTCTTGTGCCACAGTTCATGGCTGAAACCGCAGTAAGTCGCTATCTTTTTGAAGCCAGCTTTGCTTAAAGCCGCCTTCATATAGCTTTGGGGCAAAACCAATAGAGGAACAGTATCTCGTAGCTCCCTATTTTCTGATAAAATTTCCAGACGAACGTTAAAGTTAACTTGCTCCTCCTTTGCCCTTTTCTCATTATTTTTTGTCCTATTTGAAGCCACAGGAGTATACCACCGGTGAAATTTTACATCACCGTCGGCAGCGTTAAGTACTGGAAACTGCTTGTGCTCAACACCGTCCTGATCAAAATTAACGGTTTGTAGTAGTATTTTCCCCCCAGGGGTAAGCGTTCTATATGCAAGTTTTAGACCTGAAATTAGCGCTTTCTTGTTTGGCAAGTGCGGTATAGTATTCCCAATACAAATTATATTGTTGAAACGTTTGGAAACCGAGTAATTTAACATATCCTCCTGGCTTACCCAAGCTCCTTCTATCCCTGCATTTTGAATTTTTCCCCGGGCTTTTTCAACCATATTTCCATCGTTATCAATGCCCTTCACCTGACACCCTGCCCTGGCTAAAGCAATTACCAGATCCCCGGATCCACATCCCAAGTCTAAAACCCTAGAACCAGGTTTTAAATGTAGTTTTTCTTTTATCCATTCCACTTTTTCCTGAGATAATGGAAATAATTGGTCATAATATGCAGCGATTTGATTGTACATGCTGCCTAACACCACCTTATTTGTTGATTGTTTTAATCTACCGTTTCCAAAAAAAATTTCATTTGTCCACCGCAAGCCATGTCCCCTCCAGCTGCGGTATCGCTGTCTAGTTTCACAGTTGAATATCGGATACCCCTTGTGTCAAGGGGTATATACCTGGTTAAGTATTTTTTCATTACAGCCTTGTTCTTGTAGTTCCTGGAAAAGAATATCTACCCTTTCCTCGTATACAGGCACGAGACCTCTACTTTCCTTTTAATTCATTCCTCATGACTGCAAAAGGATAACTTTTGTCCCGGCATTTTGTTGCACTATATTTATTAAATTTTACAATTTGGCTTCAAGCTGAATCAGCAATGCATATTATATATACACTGCGAATTTGCAAATGCTAACAGAAATGTTATATCCATAATAACACCCGCAATTTTATCATCGCGGGCATTAAGTGAATTAAGCGAGTACTATGTGAATTAATGTGTGCCTTTATATCGACACGCTACCTCTATAATTCTTCATCTAAAAGTTTTTTAGCAAAAGGCCCCATTTCCCCTCTTAAGTAGGCTCGAGCAGAGCCTAATGCTACCAATTCAAAATAGCTTTTTAGTATCTTTTCTTGGTCTTGAGCGTTCAATTCTTCATTTTTCATATATCCCAGCAGTTTTTGGGCACTTTTCATGCCTTGAATAGTGCCCATTTTATTGATTTCACTTACTAAGTGCTCAGAAAGCTCGATGATTTCACCAATCCACTGCAACACTTCCCTTATTTTTGATAAAACCTCCTTGTGGTCATATTGTACTGCTATTAAGGGATCTCTCCCTTCTTCTCTCATGACACCGACATGCCCTATGATTTTGGCTGCTCCGAGGTGATTTTTTAATTGCAATTGTGCATTGATTTCTGAAACATTTATTCCCGTGGCCATATTTACTAATATATGATCAGGAGATAAATAAGGGGTTAATTCTTTTATGGCACTCACCACATATTCACCTGGGACTAACAACAGCACTATGTCAACATTTTTTAATTGATCTATTGAACAATTAGCAAGTTCAGGTTTTTTATCGTAAACCCAAATTTCAAAATTTCTCTCTAAACGTTTTTTTACTTCCTGGCCCATTTTTCCGCCTCCGACTATGCCAACTTTCAAGCTTATCAACTCCTACCTCAAAATTAAATATATGCTCATATTTTGTCACTTCTAGGCCTTTGGGTGAATTCCTTTTCTATTGTATAAATAAGCAAAAATATTTTTAAAAGCGATTTAAAAGGCATAGTTGCATTAACCGCATCGATAAAACCACTTGCGTGTTTAAAAACCGCCATATAAAAAAATTATCCATAATGTTGTTGGGTAGTATTATTTTTTTTTACCTTTAAAAACATTGAATTTATGGCCACAATAACCGTACTCAATGACATTAATATCGCGCCAACAGCGGGGATCAAGATAATCCCATAGGTGTACAACACACCTGCAGCAACAGGAATCGCAACTACATTGTAACCAGTAGCCCAGGCGAGATTCTGAACCATCTTGTTGAAAGTGGCACGTGATAACCCCAAAATTGCAACCACGTCGAGTGGGTTGTTCCGCACAAGCACTATATCTGCTGTTTCAATTGCCACATCCGTACCGGCACCAATAGCTATGCCGACATCCGACTGCGCAAGTGCGGGTGCATCGTTTACACCGTCACCTACCATGGAGGTAAACAGCCCTTGGGATTGAATCTCTTTAACCTTCTCTGCTTTTTCGTGAGGGAGTACTTCTGCAAAATAATCGTCTAGCTCAAGCTCTTTTGATACATACGCTGCAACCTTTCTATTGTCCCCCGTTAACATGATAGCTCTAATACCCATTTCCTTTAGTTGAAAAATAGCTTGCTTGGATATCTCTCGTATAATATCGGCAAGAGCAATCGCCCCTTGAATTTTTCCATCAATGATTACATATACAACCGTCTTACCCTGTCTAGAAAGCTCATCAATTTTTTCATTGTTCACTGTATGATTTAATTCTTCCAAATATCCCGGGCTGGCCACCGTGATCATTTTATCATCAACTTTTCCTTTCACTCCTCTCCCTTTTATGGCTTGAAATTCTTGGACTTCACTGTGTTCATTTACTGCATTAGCAATTCCTTTAGCTATCGGATGTTCTGACCGAGACTCGACCGCTGCTGCGTAAGAAAGTAACTCACTTTCGTCCATTTCATCATTTAAAAGAACCGTATCTGTCACACCAAATTCTCCCTTCGTCAAAGTGCCCGTTTTATCAAAAATCACTGCCTGTATATTGCGTGCACGTTCAAAGGTAGTTCGATTGCGGATCAGCAGCCCGTTTTTCGCTGAAATTGCTGTGGAAACAGCCACTACCAATGGCACGGCCAGACCCAAAGCATGAGGACAAGTCATAACCATGACCGTAACCATTCGTTCAATTGCAAAAGCAAGATCAAAATCCACTAATGCAAACCAAACTGTAAAAGTAATCACGCCCCCTGTTAATGCAATGACCGTCAACCAAAATGCCGCACGATTTGCCAAATTTTGGGTGCGAGACTTAGAAGCTTGGGCTTCCTTTACAAGTTTCATCACCTGGGAAAGGTAGCTATCATCGCCTGTTTTGGTCACTTCAATAGTTATAGATCCCTCCACATTGATGCCTCCGCCAATAACTTCCATGTCTACAACTTTTGATACCGGCACGGATTCC
>CAZARY010000115.1:0-7270 GCA_964487675.1 uncultured Clostridia bacterium
TCGACACATAATCAAAATCAAATCGGCCATAAGATCAAAAAAGCACGGATTGAAAAAAATATGACCCAAGAAGAGTTGGCAAATAATGAATTTCACCGCAGTTTTTTAAGTCAAATAGAAAAAGGATTAGTCAAGCCTTCTGACCGGGTACTATCAATTATTTCTGAAAGGCTAAATTTACCCGTCAGTTATTTTCAAGAACCCGAAGACCCTGATAAAGATGATAAGGCCGCGGTAAAATCTATTAAAGAAACAAAAGATCTAGCAGAGAAAAATCAATTTGAAACAGCCTTAAGGCTGCTCGATAAAAACTTGAAAAAACCAAATATATCTCCAAAATGTGCAGGAATGCTACTTGAACAACAAGGGGAAATTTATTACCAACAACAAAGCCTTAAAAAGGCCCTTTCCTGTTTCAAAAAGTCTAAAGTGATCTACGAAGATCATAAATATCACCATGAGTTGTGTCATATACTCAATAGAATCGGGAAAATTTATATGGAACAGAATGATTACTGGAGCAGCATCTCTGAGTTTCGACAAGCTTTGATTTTGATAGAAAACAATTATATTGCCGATCCTACCCTAGTGTTAGATGTCTATTATAATCTGGGTAAAGCATACTTGTGCGAAAATAAATACAAAGAAGCCATTCATGTAATAAATTCCGCCATCCATCTTTCCAACCAGGATAACAACTACTACAATTTTGGTGAGCTGTACTATCTTCTAGGTCAATGCTACGAAGGGATCAATAACCTCAATAAAGCCAGGCAGGCTTTAGAAACTGCCATGGAACACTTTGTCATGTTCAACAATACCCTTTTTACCGGGAAAACTCAGGAAGCTCTGGGCGATCTAGAGTTTAGCGCCGGTGAACCAACCCTGGCAATCCGTTATTACGAACAAGCTTATAAGTATTTTACCAAATCAGGCACGGAAAAGGAAATAGATAGAGGCAAACTAAAACTGTTAAAAACATTTCTTCAATTAGATGAAAAACAAAAAATAATCAAATTAGGCCCATATAACCTGGATTTAGTTGAATCTATCGAAGAAAAATTATATTTGTCGTACAAACTGACCAAAGTATATATAGAAAATACTGGAAGTGAAAAGTGTCAAAAGGAAGTAGAAAATCTCCTGTACTGGGTAGATATAGCCAGGCGAAAACGTTTGGTTTCAAACCAACAGTTATTATTCTATTACAGTTGGCTTGCTCATCTCTATTTTCATTTAAAGTATTTCGAACGGGGTAAAAAATGCTTGAAACAGTGTAATTCCCTGCTTAAAAAGCTGCAAAAATAGAAAGAACAGGAGGAATAGAAAGAATAGAAGGAGGTTGCTATGCGAAAAATCCCCCTTAATCAGCATGCCGTTGGCAAAAAATTAGGAAAAACACTTTATAACCGTGATGGCACCCCTTATTTGAGAGCAGGCATAGAATTAACCGCTGGTTATGTGAAAGCACTTAAAAGAAGGGGCTTTGCTGAGGTCATCATACAAAATGAAATTATTCCCGGTCTAGAGATAGACGATGCCGTAAACGAAGAAACTCGGGCTAAAGCTACCACTGTCGTTTCAGATCTTTTAGCCAAACTCACTTCTGGAGAAACGAATATCTCGGAGCAGGAAATGGATGCCATTTCTGATATCGTGGACGATATCATTCAGGACATTGAAAGTTCTGAACAGGTTGTTTATGGTTTGTCCACTTTGAGGACTTACGATACCTATACTTTCCACCATTCGGTGAATGTGTGTATTTTATCTTGCATTATCGGCAGGGGCCTAGGCCTTCATGAAATGGACTTGAAAAAGCTGGCAATCGGGGCTATACTTCACGATGTTGGCAAATCCAAAATACCAATAAGAATACTGAATAAACCGGGGAAACTAACTAAAGAAGAATTTAACCGAGTACGAGAGCACCCTGAAACCGGATACGAGATTTTGAGAGAAATTCTGCATATTTCTATTTTATCTGCTCATGTGGCTTATCAGCATCACGAAAGATTAGACGGAAGTGGTTACCCTCGACAGTTAACGGAAGAGAATATCCATTTGTTTGGTAAGATCTCAGCGGTTGCTGATGTGTATGATGCAATTTCCAGTAATCGAGTTTATAAAAAAGGGATTCCGTTATACAAGGCGGCCGAATATTTACAGGAAAATGCGGGGGGGCTTTTTGACCCAACTATAGTAAAAACCCTGCTTCAAAATGTTGCAATCTATCCTACTGGCACAGTGGTATTGCTCTCCACCAATCGATTTGGTGTGGTTGTTAATCAAAATCCCGATAATACTGCCAGGCCAGAAATTTTAATCATAGCAGAGGGACGACAAGTCGTCCAACCTTACAAATTAAATCTCAACGCTGTATTAGAAGAATATATTAAAGGAGTCATTGTTCATTTACCAGAGTTCTTAAGCCAAGGCATTCAAAAATATGATATGGATAAACTTGTCAGTATGCGATAAAAAAACAAGTAAACGAATATATACACAGGAATATTTTTGCCCGTTCAGAAAATTTTCTATTCATTTCTATTCATTTTTTGATATAAATAATCGGATGCTACACAATAAAAGGGTTAGCTGTCAACCATATTTGGCACTGCTAACCCTTTTGGCTATCTACATTATCTCTACTTAATGCATTTTACTTTTTCTTTTTTTCCTTTGTGACTAATATGGCCACATCAGGGCATACCTGCTCGCAAATACCACAATAGATGCACCCTTCTTCATCGATCTCAACAGCAGGTGTGCCATACACTCCCAGCTCATCAGACCATGACATAACATCTACAGGGCATTTTTCTATGCAAAGGCCGCACCCTTTGCATAGAGCTGGAAATATGTGCCATTTTCCTTTTCCTTCTTTCTGGGCAGTTAATACTTTATATTTTTTTTCAGTTTGCGTACTCATAGCTACCCTCCTTGGCTTTATCTAAATTTTCTCCGTCATAGATTCTTTGGCCAGCTCTATCCCGCGGTCAAAAGCATTCATATTCATGTCGCGCAGTTCAGGTTTTTGATCAAATTTTCTCTTAAGCTTACTCTCTATGGCGGATTTAACATTCTCTGGCGGCAGGACTTTGGTCAGTTCGATTACTGCACCAAGCACCATAATGTTAAAGACCCGGGGATGGAACTCATTCTTACAGATATCGTTAGCCGGGAGCCCTAAAACTTGCCCAGCTTCTTTATTTAACTTATCCAAAATCGGCCCCGCGTCCCCAGAGGGGTCAACCAGGGAGCTATCATAAACAAAAATAGTATTATGATCCACGTACTTGGCAGTTCTTCCTACCGCCCGGTCACTCAACGCCATCACTATATCTCCCTTAGTAAATTTAGGAGAACCAATCTGTTCATCCGAAATTTGGACATAAGCAACGGAAACGCCACCTCTTTGTTCTACACCAAAATTCGGAATATAGAGGGCTTGTTTCCCAGTATCATTTCCAGCTTCTGCCAAAATATCTGCCACCGATTGAATGCCTTGACCTCCTTCACCAGCCAGAGCAATTTTTGTGGTTTTACCCAAATTTAACCCTCCTTTTCAGGCGTAACAAATTCGCCAACTTCAAAAAACTTGGCCATTTCTTTTTCAACAAATTCCCAGGTTTGAGCCGCATCCGTCCGCCAGTTGGTCGGGCAACCTGCGAGCACCTCGACAAAGGAAAAACCTTTCCCTTCCATTTGTGTGGTTAGAGCTTTCTTTAAGTATTTTTTGAGATTTTTTAAATGAGAAATGCTCCCTCGGGCTACATATGCACCTTCGTGACACATACCAACCAACATTTCCGGTCCTTTAGTTGGACTGCCAGTAACTTTAACGTCCCGTCCGTATGGCGAAGTTTCCGTTTTCATTTCCGGAAGTGTGGTGGGGGCCATCTGTCCCCCCGTCATTCCATAATTCGCATTATTCACCAGTAAGACCGTTACCAGTTCATTTCTGGTGGCTGAGTTCAATAAATGCTGGGATCCAATAGCATAGCCGCCTCCGTCACCCATATAGGCGATCCCAACCATATCAGGGCGTACTCTTTTCACACCTGTAATGACTGGTGTTGTCCTTCCATGATGGGTTTGGATGCTGTCCACGTTGAAAAAGTCCCAGGCCAACAGCGAACATCCAATATCGCATCCAAAAATTGTTTTATCCTGTATGTCCAGTTCATCTATAGCTTCCCCCAAGGCTTTTAGTACCAGGCCGTGGCCGCAGCCAGGGCAAAATTTGTGGGGCTTGGTTTCTTTGCACCATGATTCGGGCATCCTTGGTAATACTTCACTCACTAGAAAAACCTCCTTCCGTGTTTAGATAATTTAGTAACTTTTAACTCGTTCTACGATCTCTTCAGCTGTGACCCCCATACCTGGTTTGAAAATAGTATCCATTTCTGTGGTACTCCCATATAACGCGTCAGTTACCTGACGCTTAAATTGACCGTAGGCCGATTCAATCACCAATATCTTATCAAGCCCGTTTACGGTTTCTCTCATAGGTTCAACAGGGAAAGGTCTAAGTGTGATTGGTCGAAAGACACCTGCCTTGATGCCAGCTTCTCGCAGGGCATCTGCGGCTGCCGTACAGGCTCGGTACACCACACCATGGGCTGTTAAAATGATTTCAGCGTCGTCGCATTTATAAGTCTGATGCTCTACCACATGGGGGGCGATGTCTTCATACGCCTTTGCTAAATCCATGACAACTTCGTACAGCTCGTCCTCCGTGTTGTAAGTATTTCTTAAATGGGCCACATCCCTGTCAACACCAGGCGTGCCATCCATCCCAACCCGGGCTTCCGTGTCTAAAATTTCAATCCCCTGCTCTTTTGGATCATACATAACCAAGGGTTCTCTCATTTTTGCTTGATAACCATCTCCCAGAACAAAGGCTGGAAATCTGTGCCGCCAGGCACTGTTAAAAGCTTTAATCGTATAGTCAAATAGCTCTTGATGCGTGGAAGTAGAATAAACGATTCTAAAGCCTTCTCCATTTCCTCCATAAGAAGTCATTGTGGCTTCCTGCTGAGAATAAATAACTGTTGCGGTGGAAGGACCACCCCTTTGAGTAATAGCCATGACTGTAGGGATACGCATCATCTCCGCCATGCTCATGGGCTCTTGAAATAAGGTATTACCAGGACCGGCAGTAGCAGAAAAGGCTTTACGACCCGCTAATGCTGCACCCAGGGTGGTAAACCCGGCAGAAATTTCATCTTCAGTTTGGAGAAAATTCCTGTCATACTGGGGAGCCAGTCGGGTCCAATAGTGCATAATTTCATTTTGGGGTGTGATGGGGTATCCAAACATAATGTCTGCATCAGCGACAAGTGCTGACCATGCCACAACTTCGTTTCCAGTCATAAAAGCTTTTTGCTTGCCTTCGATTGGTTTATCCGTCAAACCTTACACCTCCTAAATAAATTTCTTTGAAGCATACCGTAAATTTGTAAGCATTTCTTTCAAATTACCACATACTTTTTTCCATAAAGCGATTAATGGGCCATATTTCATGGTCCACATCTAATCCATCTAAGTGTTCCATTAATCGCTCTTCTACACAAGTGGCTATAATGGGCAGATCAAGTACTTGAGCAGCTTGTTCGACTTCCGCTAGGCCTTCCTTGATGATTTCAATATCTGTTAAATCGCCCATATGAGAATTGTGAACAATCCCGTCTATTTTGCCAAGGGAATTCAAATATTCTACGATCCGCTTTTTATTCCCCGTCATAGGCCGGGAAATATTCACCACGGCAAACGCTTTCAACTCTTTGCTTTGCAAAGCGCCTTCAACCAGGTTAAAAATTTTCGCCCCATGTACACCATAACCCACATCCAAAATAATATCCCCCGGGCGTTTTAATACCCAACGCATCTCCGGTTTAATAATAGAACCTGCTTCACCCAATCCCATGGTTTCACTGGTCTCCCAGCTGACCACATGTAAGCCTTTTTCCATCAGTAGCTTCTTGAGTGGCCTCAATGTGTAAAATGGTTCCACTGTGTCAAGATCCACCAAAGTGACTTCCCGGTTTTGCTTATGAAGCATAAGGGCACGGTTAATGGAAATCTCACTTTTGCCGCTGGCATATTCACCGATGAAAGCTTCCACTATTCTTTTTCCATTTGCATTTACAGTCATACACCACAACTCCTCACCCATAATAACAGAAGTGATTAGGGCGTTGGGTAAAACTGTTGCACAACAATAATTATTTGATGTGGAACAGTTCCAAAGTCCCTTTTTTGTTAAGGTTTTTAAAATTAAACAAGCGTCAATTAATTATTATAACAGAAACGAGTATGAACAGCAAGAAACGTATCTTGATATCGTATTGGAATCCTCTTAAGCACATCCCAAAAAATTTGTGTTGAAGTACCAATGAACCTATTTAAACATGCCCGACCTCAAGATAAAAAAGCTATCTACGCATTAAGTAGATAGCTTTAAAGTTCTTTACGTCCTTCAAAAGCCTGTTGTAAGGTCATTTCGTCAGCATATTCTAGATCGCCGCCCATAGGGAGTCCATATGCCAAACGGGTTATTTTAACGCCCATGGGTTTTACCAGCTTATTTAAATACATGGCGGTGGCTTCGCCTTCTACCGTCGGGTCTGTTGCCACAACCAGTTCCTCGATATCTTCTTCTTTTATCCTGTTGATCAACTGTTTAATATTCAACTCTTCAGGTCCCACGCCATCCATAGGCGAAATAGTGCCCTGAAGCACATGGTACTTACCATTATATCCCTGTACCTTTTCAATTGCTACCACATCCCGCGCATCCTGCACTACACACACCATTTGCTGGTTTCGAGCAGAGTCGCTGCAAATAGAACATGGATCTCTATCAGTGATATTATTACAAGTACCACAAGTAAACACATTATCCCTGGCATTTTTTAGAGCGCTCATGATGTGATTGATTTTATTGTTAGGCATAGAGATAATAAAAAAAGCCAGGCGTTCAGCAGTTTTGGGCCCAATGCCGGGAAGATAGGTCAAAGTTTCTATAAGTTGGCTCACTGGTTTCGGATAGGCGGACATTTAAAACATCCCCGGTGGCAAATCCATGCCTCCGGTTACTTTTTTCATCTCCTCGCTTACCATTTCGTCTACATTTTTCAACCCATCATTTACTGCAGCCACAATGAGATCCTCCAGCATTTCATTATCTTCAGGATCAATCACATCAGGATCAATAGAAATGTCTACCACCTCTTTATGTCCATTGACGGTAGCTTCTACAGCG